>CBDTWQ010000563.1:0-1741 GCA_965364115.1 uncultured Gammaproteobacteria bacterium
TTAATCGATGGCTTGCATTCCAGCTTGCCAGAAAGTGCCCTAAAGGCAAACCATCGGGTCACGTCGATCAAGCACCGTGAAAATGGGATAGAAACCACTTCAAATGTAAATGGTGAAGACCATCATTTTCGATCGCACAGCGTGGTGATTGCGGCCCCACCCCGCCTGATCGATCAACAAATTAGTTTCTCACCTACGCTTGACGACTCGGCCCAGCAAGCCTTGCAATCGATACCCACTTGGATGGCGGCACAGGCCAAAGTGATTGCAGTCTACGACAAACCTTATTGGCGAACCGCCGGTTTATCGGGTGATGCGATGAGCCAGCGCGGGCCGCTGGTTGAGATCCATGATGCCTCACCCATCTCCGGTGGGCCTTTCGCACTGTTCGGCTTTGTTGGCTATCCAGCGCAAAGCCGACGCCAACTTCAAAATCAATTGATCGAGCAAGCGCAGGACCAACTCCTGCGGTTGTTCGGCAGTGAGATGGCCCATCCAATACAGATTCGTCTGATGGATTGGGCCACCGAACCTTTGACCGCCGCCAGCCTAGACATCGAATCAGCGCCAACTCACCCCACTGGCGGCCTCCCAAATGCCCTAAACAATCTTTGGGAGGGGAAGTTATTGTTTGCTGGAAGCGAAGTTGGGGATCATTTTGCAGGTTACCTCGAGGGTGCACTCGAAGCTTCGGAGGCCGCTTTTCAGTTACTTAACACTAAACGCAGCCAATAGAGCGCCATCAGTTCTAAGCGCAATCGGCCGCTTCGAGTTCAACCCCTTCCAAAGTAATTCGATGCATGTAGCGTCGGTGGCCATGATAGTCGTTGAGTGCGCAATGATGCGTGGCGCGATTATCCCAAATCGCAATCGAACCTTCCTGCCATTGAAAACGACAGGTGAATTCAGGTTGGCTCGCATGCGCATACAAAAAATCGAGCAACGGTTTTGACTCGGCCTGAGTCCAGCCCTCGAACTTCAACGTAAAATCAGCGTTCACATATAGAGCCGGCCGACCTGAGAGTGGGTGGCGAATCACCACGGGATGGGTTGCGTCTTGGGTCGCCAACTCGGCGTTGCCGAAGCGTTTATCGAGGTCATTCGAATCGGTACCATGATCGGCCGACTGACCAAAAACATGTCGGCTGGAATGTTCTGCGCGCATAGTCCCCAGCATTTTCTTCAGCCCACTCGACAAGCTTTCATAGGCCGCATACATGCTCGCGTATAATGTGTCGCCCCCCAGGCTTGGCACTTCACGCGCAACCAGAATCGAACCCATTGCCGGTGCCAGGTCATACGAATGATCGGTGTGCCAAGTCGAACCAATATTGGCTTTTTGGTCAGCCTCCTTGCGGACTTCAGCAATCATCGGATGAGTCGCAACGGGTTGGAAGAACCGATTGACGTTGATTTTCGCCCAGCGCTGCGCAAACGCAATATGTTGGTCCGGGGTCAACGCCTGGTCGCGAAAAAAAATAACCCCGTAATCAACATAGGCTTGTCGAATCAATGCGAACTGGCTATCGCTAATCCCCGCTGCAATATCAACCCCCAAAATTTCCGCACCGAGCGCTGGGCTCAGCGGAACAACGCTTATCGAATCAATTTCTTCAGCCATATCTTTCTGCTCTCAAGTACATCCGCTATCTTAAATCTAGGATTACAAATAATCGAGCTCAAACGGAAAGTCCGATAGCACCACGGGTCCATCCGCGCTTAGCCAAACCGGCTGCTCAAG
>CBDTWQ010000564.1:0-1734 GCA_965364115.1 uncultured Gammaproteobacteria bacterium
ACACTGAGTCATTGAAGATTCGAAGAGAAGGGTTAAGAGCGGCTGTCCATTGCGCGAAGAATCATCGCTTGATCGATTTCGCCGACAACTTGCTCTTTGCCATCAACAACGGTGAGTGGTCGGTCGGTAGAAGTCACAAGCTCGATTAATGAATCAAGCTTGGCATCGACACTGACCCGATGATTGTCGCCCGAGTGCGCTGTGCTCGATGCCGAACGCATCACCTTCCCGACGCTGAGGACTTTATAGCGCGGCACATCTTCGGTGAAGTCTCGAACATAATCGTCAATTGGATTGGCGACGATTTCTTCCGGTGTGCCAATTTGCACTACCGCGCCATCTTTCATGATTGCGATATGGTCTCCCATTTTGATCGCTTCAAGAAAATCGTGGGTAATGAAAACCATCGTCTTATTAACTTCGGCTTGAATGTTGAGCAACTCATCTTGCATTTCGCGACGAATCAGCGGATCAAGCGCGCTAAAGGGTTCGTCGAAAATCAGGATTTCAGGATCGACTGCCATTGCACGAGCAAGGCCAACCCTTTGCTGCATGCCGCCGGAAAGCTCGCGCGGGTAATGCTCTGCCCATCCATGCAAACCGACTTTTTCAAGCACCACCATGGCCTGTTCTCGACGTAATGCTTTTTCTACGCCACGAATCTCAAGGCCGAAGGAGATATTGTCGACCACGTTGCGATGCGGAAACAGACCAAAATGCTGAAACACCATACTCATGCGGTAACGGCGTAAGTCGGTTAATTGTGCTTCGTTGTAACCCATGATGTCTTCACCATCGATGATCGTCTCACCAGCGGTGGGTTCAATCAGTCGAGAGATGCAGCGGACCAGGGTTGACTTACCACTACCCGAAAGGCCCATTACAACGAAAGTCTCGCCTTTGCGAATCTCGAAGGAAACATTATTGACGCCGATGACGTGCCCGGTTTGCGCCTGCACCTCGGCGCGCGACAAGGATGGGTCTAAGTTAGCCAGCGTGCGTTCGGGATAATGGCCGAAAATTTTCCAAATATTGTTGCAAACGATTTTGGCGGAGGTCGACATCTAGTAATTGTTTTCAGCATTCGACAGGGTTGGCCATCTTAGCTTGAAGTTGAAACCGCTGTAAACCGTGCTGCTTAATCACACTGGTATTGCGAGCTCAATCGAACAGGGCTAAGCTGCTGAGACTGCTATCGATGCGATTAACTCGCGAGCCGCCCATTGATTTATTGTCAACCCAGATGAGTTTTTTGACTCTTTTAAAATCGGCAGTGAACTGCTTTTGAACGGACTAATGAGCTGTTTAAGCCGTCTATGGCAGGATCAACGGGGCAGCTTAACGACCGCCGTTTTATTGCTGTTGTCACTGATCGTGTGGAAGCTTCACGGCGGTGAAACCGCATTCCCCGAAAACTGGGTGGAAGCTTTCCCATTCGCCGAAAAAACCGATCAGTTCGATCAATGGATTCGTCCTTACATCCAACCCACCACGCGGGCTATCGCAGCCGGTGTTGTTTGGTTTTATGAGGGCATGGTTAATTTTCTAATCGACACTCAGTGGCAAATCGTTTTCGTGATTTTGATTCTGCCTGCTTTCGCCTATGGCGGATTGCGTCTGGGCTTGCTCGCAATCATCGCAGTGAGTTCATGGTTGGTGCTCGATTTCTGGGACGAGGCGATGGAGACGCTCAGTCTAATGACGATATCGATTGTGATCGCCATTTCTGTCGGT
>CBDTWQ010000565.1:0-1730 GCA_965364115.1 uncultured Gammaproteobacteria bacterium
ATGTAATTACTTGGCCCCATGCAGATGCCACGCCCACCATGAATATCCATCGTGTCGTTAATCATGGTGCGCATCATTTCGGTGTTGTGATATTTCAAAATAGCGGTCACCACCGAAGGCTTCTCACCCGCATCTAGTGCACTCAAGGTCAACAAGCGACCCGCCTCAGTGAGATAGGCCAAGCCACCGATTCGAGCCAACACTTCTTCAACCCCTTCAAACCGGCCAATCGAAGTATTGAACTGCTTGCGCACATGCGCATAGGCACCAGTCACTCTGGCGCAGCTTTTACCGGCTGAGGCGCCAACCGCTGGCAACGAGATGCCTCGACCAACAGACAGTGACTCCACCAACATACGCCAACCCTTGCCAATGTTTTGCTGCCCACCAATCACGAAATCTAGTGGAATAAACACGTCTTTGCCGCTATTGGGTCCGTTTTGGAACGCGGAATTTAAAATGAAATGCCGATTTCCGATCGTGATCCCTGGGGTTTCTCGGGGCACTAACGCACAAGTTATGCCTAAATCTTCTTCACCGCCCAACAGACCGTCTGGGTCATAGACCTTGAACGCCAATCCCAAGACTGTGGCAACCGGGCCAAGCGTGATGTAACGCTTCTCCCAATTCAAGCGCAGCCCAAGCACCTGATTACCTTGATAATCATCCATGCAAACCACCCCAGTATCTGGAATCGCGCCGGCGTCTGAACCCGCAAATGGTCCAGTCAATGCAAAACAGGGGATTTCCCGACCATCCGCCAACCTCGGCAGATAGTGGTCTTTTTGTTGCTCAGTTCCGTAGTGCAAAAGCAATTCTGCCGGGCCCAGTGAATTGGGCACCATCACCGTCACTCCAACTGAAACGCTGCGCGATGAAATTTTCGAGACGACACAGGAATGCGCATACGCGGAAAACTCAAGACCGCCATATTGCTCTGGAATAATCATTCCAAAAAAACGATGCTGCTTCAAAAACGCCCACATCTCCGGTGGTAAATCCATTCGATTGTGGGTGATATCCCAGTCATCGATCTGCTCACAGAGTTCTTCGACAGGCCCATCGATGAATGCTTGTTCGGCTTGGTTCAAACTCGGCATTTCAAAACCCTGCAACAGGCTCCAGTCAGGCGCACCTCGAAACAACTCAGACTCCCACCAGGTGTTGCCGGCTTCGATCGCATCACGCTCGGTTTCTGACATTGGCGGCAGAATCTTGCGGATATGTTGCAATAGAGGGCGGGCTAGATACGGTTGGCGCAACGACGGAAGACCAAACAGCAGGCCAGGAATCAATGCCAGGGTCCAAACCAGTAAGCCCCAAAAAAGGCTAAATCCACCGAATAGGGTGAATATAGCAAGGCCGACAAGAGCGCCGACTGCAAGCTTCTTCAGCGAGGATAGTTTTTTTGCGATCGCGAAGATCAGTCCAATCAAAGCGACCAAAAAAATCAAAATATTCATTCGTTTAATCCAGCAATTGGTGAGTTGTTGGTTAGGTTGCTAACAGTATAGTAAAAAAAACCAGCTTTCAACGCAAAGTTTCAAAATGAAACTATTAAAGCGGCGCTATATATACAAATGCGGCAATCGAATCAAACAGGCCTCAATTATCACAGTTTTACTATACTCCGTTGCAGGCTTGCCGATTTTTATAAAATTGTAGGTCAAAACGACTAACTGACTGTAAGAAACTAGAGCAAATAACAAATATTTGATGCCAAAAGCAAA
>CBDTWQ010000566.1:0-1729 GCA_965364115.1 uncultured Gammaproteobacteria bacterium
CTTGAAGGTCATGATCATTGAAATATTGCAGCGTGTTGCGCAACGCGGTCAAGGCGCGCTTCAAAACCGCTAGGCGGCAACGATGTTGTGTTCGGGGCCATAGGGAAACCCGGTGATGTTCTCGACACTATCCTCACCTATCACCAGAATATCGTGCTCTCGATAACCCCCAGCGCCCGGCAAACCTTCCGGCAGCGTCAGCATCGGTTCCATCGACACCACCATGCCGGCTTCTAACACGGTATCGATATCTTCGCGCAGTTCCAAACCTGCCTCACGGCCATAGTAATGCGACAGCACACCAAACGAGTGGCCATAACCAAAAGTTCGATATTGCAACAGATCAAGATCTTCGAAATAGCGATTAATTTCAGCACAAATGCCGGAACAGGTCGCGCCAGGTTTGATTAGCGATAGCCCTAGTTCATGCGCGCCCACATTGGCTTGCCATATTTTCAGCGAGGCGGCGTCCGGATCGCCAACAAACAGGGTGCGTTCAAGCGCGGTGTAATAGCCCGATATCATCGGAAAGGCGTTGAGGCTCAAGATGTCGCCCGCCTCCAATTGACGTGTGGTGACTGGGTTATGCGCGCCATCCGTATTCAACCCGGACTGAAACCAAACCCAGTTATCGCGGATTTCGCTGTGCGGATAGGCGCGCGAAATTTCTAGCTCCATCGCGTTTCGTCCGGCCATCGCCACGTCGATCTCGCGAGTGCCCACTCGAATCGCGTCACGCACTGCCTCACCACCGATATCCGCGGTGCGAGCACCGCCTTTGATCAGTTCAATTTCCTCGGCTGATTTGATCATCCGTAAGGTCATGATTTCACGATTTAAGTCTTTCGTTTCAGCGCCGAGGAAATCGGTCATCATTTGATCCGAAGCAAGCGTCATGTGGTCACTTTCGATACCGATATTTTTTGCATTCGGAATCAGTGATTTAATCGCGCGCCAGTAGTTATCGCGCTGCCAGTCGGTGTAAATCACATTTTCACTATGGCTTCGACGCCAAGGTTGACCTAGGTCGATATTCGCGGAAACAGTCACGCTGCGGGTCGGCGTCACGACGCAGGCATAGGGGCGACCAAAGGCGCAATAGAGAAATCCCGAGTAGTAAGCGATGTTATGCATTGAGGTCAACAACATCGCTTCGACGCCATGGGCCTCCATGGTTTGGCGCAAACGATTCAAGCGATTTTCGTACTCATCAGCCGAAAAAGGCAAGATTGCTTTAGATCCGTTGGCTAATTCAAAAAAATCAGGTCGATTTTGAGACATCGCATTCACTCCGAAGTAAACCGGGTGGGTTGTCGCCGAACCCGGCTTTCAATCCGGGCGTTCAGGATCAGAAACCTAGCTGGGGTGCAGCGACGCCATCGCTGCCAGCGGCTGGTGATTTTATCCCCAGCGCTCGGCACAGGCAAGATATAATCAGCAGTCAAAAGCAGTCCTATCGAGAGCAAAACATGGATTCTAACGACTACCAAATCAGAACCGTCAGTGAAGCCGATCAGAATCAGTGGTTGCCGTTATGGCAAGGCTATCTCAAACATTATCAAACGGATCTGGATCAACCAACAACTGATCTGCTATGGCAAAGAATTATCGATCCAAACCACCCCTTTCAAGCACGCGTTGCTGAGCAGAAAGACGACAAGACCTTGCTCGGGCTTGCCCATTTCTTTCCGCATGCGCATACCTGGCAAGAGCACGATGTTTGCTATCT
>CBDTWQ010000567.1:0-1728 GCA_965364115.1 uncultured Gammaproteobacteria bacterium
GAGACCTTCAAACTTTAGAATCTTGTAGAGTTCAACGAACTCCGATTCTAATTCAGCAATAACTTTATCCGCGTTCTCGCTCATCATCATCCATCAAAATCGATTGGCTCATCGTTCGGATACGGTTGCCCTAAACCTGATTCGATGCATGATTTGAGGCTCATCATGAAAACGCCCCACTTGGTGTTGCAATGAGCCAAGAATTCGCTCGACTCACGCCAGTTATAATGGGCAAAGTTGACGATCGTTTGGTTGTCATTTTGCTCTAGTTCAAACAATATTTCGGAGCCAACCCAGGCTTCTGGCACTTCACCGCTGTGTTGCCAGCGCACGCGTTGATTCAATACTAACTCGCTCACTTCGAAGTTTGGCCCACCGTCTCCAAAACGAAATTCAATCACGGAGCCGACTGCCCCCGCGCCATGTGTGTCATGGGTCCACCATTTAGATAAACCTTCATCAGTGGTCAGCAAATGATAAATTTGAGCTTTGCTGCCCTTGATGCCAACGCGGTGCTTGATCTCGGCCATGCAGTAAGTTTAAACCTTTTAATGACTTTAAGAATAGACTTGGCGAGAATAAGGGTTAATTTTTTTCAGGGCAATCAGATGATTCAGTGGTTTCCAGGCCACATGCATAAGGCGCGTAAAGAGTTTGCTAAGATCTTGCCGCAGGCGGATATTGTGATCGAAGTGCTGGATGCTCGCTTGCCAGGCTCTAGCGAGAATCCAATGCTAGCGAGGCTACGGCGCGATAAGCCATGCGTGAAGATATTAAATAAATGTGATTTGTCGGATTCTGCCCGTTTGCAGAGTTGGCTCTCCCACCTAGAACAGGGCCAAACAAAAACATTAGCCTGCAGCATCAACGACAACCAAATCGAGGTGCTGTCCTCCATTTGCCGGGATTTGCTGCCGATGCGGAAGAACCGTTCTAATCAAATGGTTGCGATGATTGCCGGCATTCCTAATGTTGGCAAATCCACGCTAATTAATCGGCTTGCGAAACGAAAGGTTGCCAAAACGGGTGGCGAAGCGGCGCTCACCCGTCTGCAGCAACGAATCGAAATTTCACCGGAATTGGTGTTAATCGATACCCCCGGGATGCTTTGGCCCAAAATTGAAAACGAGGCGGTTGGTTATCGTTTGGCGGCAACCGGTGCGATTCGGGATACCGCGCTTGAGTTGCAAGAGGTGGCGAGTTTCGTCGCCGAGTTTATGATTCAGAATTATCCTGGGAGCCTTCGGAAACGGTATGATTTCGATTCACTGCCAACCAGCGAAATCGAGCTGCTTGAGACGATAGCGGTTCGCCGAGGTTGTATTGTTTCTGGTGGCCGAGTTGACCTTGAGAAGGTTTCTAGACTGTTAATCAGCGAATTGAGAAATGGCGATCTAGGCAAGTATTGCTTGGAAACCCCCGTAGGTTTTGCCGAAGAAGAGCTGCAAGTGAAAACGATGTTGGCAGAGAAAAACGCAGCCAAAGAAATGCGTGCAGCCGAGCGCCGTCATCGACGACAAAGGAGACCCAAATGATTATTCGTCAGGCTTTAAAACACGATATAGAGGAACTGGCACAGTTCAACATCAACATGGCGCGCGAAACGGAGGGCCTCGAGTTGATACCTGAGGTGATCAAAGCCGGTGTTAAAGGGATGATCGAGAACCCGCAAATGGGTTACTACTTGGTGATCGAACTCGATAACCAAATTCAAGCTTCATTGATGGT
>CBDTWQ010000568.1:0-1723 GCA_965364115.1 uncultured Gammaproteobacteria bacterium
ACGATGATTTGATCGCGATGATTGAGCGTTGTCGTCGCAACCAGCAGTTTGTGTTGCTCAAGCGCGGTGTCGCGGGTTCCAGTCTTTTTGCGGGTGACGCGCAGCTCGACAGCGGAATTTTTCCGCTCACACCAGTGAAACCTTACGGCTCTGGTGACGCTTTTTTGGGTAATCTGCTGATTCGTTATCTTGAGACAGGTGAGTGGCAGCAGGCGATACGATGGGGCAGCGCGGCCGCTGCGCTTGTGGTTGCACAACGCGGTTGTGCCAGCGCCATGCCATCGACCGAACAGATTGAACTATTATTGATCGAGCAGAAAATGAAGCCTGCCGCAAATTGGAGATAAACATGCATATTCCACCGCACGATAATCATAATCAGGCGATTGTTGATCGCAACGATGCCGATGTTCCTTTGTGTTATCTCAATATCGTGAAGTTGAAAAAAGGCGAAACTTTTGACTATCAGGTTGACGACTACGAAACCTGTATCGCACCCGCCACCGGCAGTGTTGATGTCAGCGTGATGGGGCAGCAGTTTGATGCCGTAGGAAAGCGCAATCATATCTGGGAAGGAAGCCCCGAAGGCGTATACGTGCCGGTCGGAGCGGAGGCGAGTTTGACCTGTGTTAGCGATCAAGCGGAAATTTTTATTGCGGGCGCGCAACATAACGAAGTCTATGAACCCTTCGTGGTGCGTGAAAGCGACATCGATTCGGTGCAATATGGCTCGGACGACACCAAGACGCATCGTAAGATCAAGCACATACTCGGAAAAAGTTCGGCCGGAAAGGTGGGCCGGCTGTTAGTCAGCGAGTTGTTCACCGTGGGTGCAGGCGGTTGGTCGGGTTTTCCGCCACACAAGCATGATACCGACGACCTGCCAACCGAATCGCGTCACGATGAAGTTTACAATTTTCGCTTTAACCCGGAAAACGGATTTGGCGCGCAATTTATGACTCAGCCCGGTGAAGATATAGGCGAGGTCTATCACATTCGAAATAGTTCGACGATTAAGATTGCCAAAGGTTATCACCCCTGTGTGGCCGCGCCAGGCTACGAAATGTATTACTTCACGATTCTAGGTGGGCTCTCCCAACGGCCGCTGCATCAAAACTTTGAACCCGAAAACGCCTATCAGATAGAGACGATTCCGGGGATCAAAGACATGATCAGTAAGTTTAAATAGCCAATTTAATAGGCGTCGAGATGTTACAAAATTTAGCCAGTTTGCTGAAACCAGCAGGTGACGAAGGTTATGCGATAGCCTGCTTTAACGTGTTTGGTTACGAAGATGCGAAGGCAGTGGTGACCGCCGCCGAGCGTCGAAACGCCAGCGTAATTCTGTCGATTAATCTTGATATGCGTGAGTTTATGCCGCTGGGGCATATCGCGGCAATGCTGATTCCGTTAGCGGAATCGGCCAGCGTGCCGGTTTGTTTGCATCTCGATCACACTTATGAAATAGAGTCGGTAAAACAAGCGATAGATTGCGGCTTTTCTTCGGTGATGTTCGACGGCTCGCAGTTGAGTATCGAACAGAATATCGATGGAATTTGCGAAGTGGTGGAGTATGGGTGCCCACATCAAGTCTCGGTAGAAGCCGAAGTGGGTTCGGTGCCTTATGCCAGTGGCCGTGATCACATCAAATCAGCCTTGACCCAAATTGATGAAGCCTTAGCGATGCAGGCAAAAGGCAAGCCGGATGCGATAGCGATTTCGA
>CBDTWQ010000569.1:0-1719 GCA_965364115.1 uncultured Gammaproteobacteria bacterium
GTTTGGCCCTTTACTAATGGGATAGGGGTGTATATTTATGAATATCCTTTTTATTACCGCTGACCAGTGGCGTGGCGAATGTCTTTCAGCCTTGGGCCACCCCCATTTGCAAACCCCTAATTTGGATGCGTTGGCGCGAGAAGGGGTGTTGTTTAAGCGTCATTACGCGCAGGCGGCGCCCTGTTCGCCGAGTCGATGCTCGATCCATACGGGGCTTTATTTGCAGAATCATCGTGGCGTGATCAATGGCGCGCCGCTTGATCGACGTTTTACTAATTGGGCGCTAGAAGTCGGCCGCCATGGTTACGAACCGTCGTTGTTCGGATATACCGATACCGCGGCTGATCCGCGCGGGCTCGACCCAAGCGACCCTAAACTGCGGCATTACAGTGAGCCATTGCCGGGCATCGAACACTACACCGCGATGGATGATGAGGTTTCGGTGGATTGGGTCAACTATCTGCGCGATCGAGGTTACTCGATTCCGAATCGACCCTGGGACCTTTACTCGATGACCGAAGCCGGCACCGATTGGTGTGACGGTGGTCCTGCGGTGTTGCCGTTGGCGGTCAGTGCCAAGGACCATGAAACCCACTTCATGGTTGATCAATGCATCGATTGGATCAAAACCCGCGATAAACCTTGGATCACGCATTTATCGTTACTCCGTCCGCATCCGCCGTTTCATGCTACTGACCCCTATCATCAACGTCATCAGCCGAATGAGATGGCAGAGCCATTGCGGCAAAACAGTGCGGAGATCGAGGCATCTCAGCATCCGTTACTCGATTATTTTATCCATCACAGCAAATATAGAGCGCCCGAATGGCGTAAAACCCAGCAAGACAAGGTCAATTATTTTGCTTTGATTGAGGAAGTGGATGCTAATCTGGGTCGCTTGTTTGACAATTTGAAACAACAGGATGCGTGGGATTCAACCCTGATTATTTTCACTTCCGACCATGGCGAGCAGTTAGGCGATCACTGGTTACAATCGAAGTTAGGCTTTTTTGATCAGTCCTATCATATTCCACTAATTGTGCGTGACCCAAGGCCGCAAGCCGATGGTGGTCGCGGTCTTGAGATTGATGGTTTCAGCGAAAACGTAGACCTAATGCCAACCATGCTCGACTGGTTGGGACTGGATGTGCCAAGCCAATGCGACGGTTTCTCGCTGTTAGCGGCAATTCGAGAGGGCAAAATGCCAATCGGCTGGCGCGATGAAGCACATTGGGAATATGATTTTCGAAATGTCCGAGACGATCAGGTCGAGAAGTTTCTCGGCCTAACTTCCCATCAGTGCAACCTTTCGGTGATTCGCGACCGTGACTATAAATATGTGCATTTCAGTACCTTGCCACCGATTTTCTATGATTTGAAAAATGATCCGGGTGAATTCGTCAATCAAGCGCAAAATCCAGCTTATCAATCGATTGTTTTAGAGTATGCGCAGAAGATGCTGTCTTGGAAAATGAACCATGCTGATCGCGGTTTGACCGAAACCATGCTCGGGGAAGGTGGCCCGGTCACGCGTCGCGCGCCGTTACGTAAGATTGCCTTTTAATGGGTTCGAGTTGTGGCTGCTTGGTTAGCTCAAATTGAGCAGAGCCAGTTTAAAATTAATGGCTCCGTCCTCTGATGGCTAAAGAGCGTTGAACTCACCCGCATATTTGTTAGTCCACTCAAATGCCGCTTGCTCGCTGGTGATTTTGCGCCCCT
>CBDTWQ010000570.1:0-1716 GCA_965364115.1 uncultured Gammaproteobacteria bacterium
ACCGACACCTCGTTGCAACAGCAATTACGCTCAGCCCGCTCACTGAGCTTTCAATCGCAGCCGGTGTCACAACTGCATTCGGGCATCGACGCGTTGGACCAGTGTTTTAATCAGGTCAAACCGGGAGATATGGTCGAGTGGGGCATTCCGCCTGGGCTCAATGGGCGGCTGATTCCACTGCAACTGTTGAAGCAAGACATTCCACTCAGCGTTTGGATTTATCACCATCATGGCTTGGGTGTTTTTGCGGCCAGCTGGATTAGCCATGGGGTCGACTTACAACGGCTGTTCTTTATCTGTTCAGAACACCCGGTGGCGGAACTGCGGCCATTGTTTTTAGAAGACACTTTTAAACGCATCATCATAGATGCGCCGGGAAGGCTGAGCCAAGGTGATCTCGCATTTATCAGCCAGCAAGCGCGAAAACAAGGCCAGATTGTTTTTCTGATTCGGCACTATTTCCTATCGCCAAAACGGGGTAACCCTTACGCTAGTTTGCGCCTCAACACTTGGCAGGCGAACCAGCACTCTTTTTCATTGCAAGTCATCAAAGGTGCGGGCAAAAGCACTGGCAACGGCAGAATTGTGCTGCCTTATGACGCCGTCGCCGAAACCCATGGCCGTTACAACTAAAACACGCGTTATTGATCTTGCCGAGCTGCGCGGCGATGATGATTTTCCGGCTTATGTTTCGGTTTATAGTGGCGCGCAAAAAGACCCGTTTGTATTGTCGCCGGCGGTGATGCAATGGAGTGAGCATATCTGCATTTCGCGGCTTGAAGCGTGTCGTTTGTTTTGGCTGGCGCAGAAAAAAAAACGCGGCTGTAAGCTAGCCGAACTGTTTGATCCATTGCTCGCCCATCACTATGGTGAAGATTATATCGCCGTTTTTGGTGATCATCCTTGGCAGTGCCTGACTTACCTTTATTATCAACAACAGCACGCAGGGAGCAGACTTTATTGGCTGCAAAGTCGCCTCGATCAGAATATTTTCAAGTCATTAGACTGGGCCTGTTGGTTTGCCCCGCAGACAGAGTTGTTGGTCCATTTAACGGCCATCAATGCACGCGGTTTTAAGCCCAATTCTTTTGCCGCGCGACAGGCTCAGCTAAGGCGGTTTATTCAACGTGTTGGCGTCAGCCAGCCGAGTGAAATGAAAACCGCTGACGCCAATTCGATGCAGCGGCGCTTCGGTCATTGGTTGGCTCGAATTTGGCGCTGGAGCTTTTGTAAAGGCTTTGATCTCGAAGGTTTCCCGTGGATTCAATTGGTGCTGGAGGATCCGCCACTGGTCAAGCGGGATCTCGAATTTCCGGCCAGCCAGTGGTCAACTATCGAGCCGTTATTGGTTGAAGATTGCGAACGTCTGTGCGATCAGTTCGTGGATGACCGTTGTCAGCACATCAACCGCATGCGCTGGCAGATCACTTTGTTTAATCAACAGAAAATGACGGTTGAATTGTCGTTTAGACATCCTTATTCACTACACCGTGATCGACCCAATTTCGCCACCGCGCTTTACCAAGCCAGATATGTTTACGATGACATGATGGGTAAATTAAGTGAGCGCCAAGATGACCTGGACTTACCGGAAAGTATGCCTTTCATCGCTTGGCAGGTCAGCATATGTGAGCGGATTCAACTGGCCCCGATGTTGTTGGATTTGTTTGCCGCGGATGTTGAACAACTCGACCATCAACAGCTCGACCATCAACA
>CBDTWQ010000571.1:0-1715 GCA_965364115.1 uncultured Gammaproteobacteria bacterium
GTAGTGTGCTTGATCAACAGCCGCATCAAGCGTTGCGATGGGGTGAATGTTGTCGACGAATGGCAGGCCCGGCAAATAGGCGGCATTTTCTCGTGCCTTCGCCAATTGTTCGATATGCGCTGCGTGGTGCCCCCATAGCCGAACTTCGTAATCGTTACGAGCCACCTGCATCGCCAGCGCGGTTCCCCAGGAACCTGCCCCTAGCACGGCGATGGCTTCAGCCATGAGAACTAGTGGGTGACCTCTGAGTCACCTTTTTCGGGCTGCGGCACTTTCTCGCGCTGCTGCAAATGCTGTTGATAAAGTGCATCAAAATTGACCGGCGACAACAGCAGCGACGGAAACCCTCCTCGCACCGATAATTCCGAAACCTGCTCTCTCGCGTAAGGAAAGAGAATGCTCATGCACTGGCTGCCGATTAAATATTGATGTTCTTGCTCGCTGAAACCAGAAATTTTGAACAGCCCGGCTTGTTGAATCTCGACCAAAAAAGTTGCCTTGTCCTGCTGGCTCACGGTGGCCGTTAAACGCAACACGACTTCAAAGGTATCGCTGTCAATTTGCTGATTACCGTTATTGAGGCTGAGTTCAATCTTCGGATCCCATTGTTTATAGGTAAACGCGGTAGGTGAGTCAGGCGACTCAAAAGACACGTCTTTGATATAAATTTTCTGAATTGAAAAATGCTTTTTTTCTTCTGCTAATTCACTCATATCGGCTACTTCTTGCTCAGGGGCATATGCGCTTCTTGCCAAGCTACGATGCCGCCACTCAAGCTAAAGACTTTGTTGAACCCGTTTTTAGTCAGCGTTTTACAGACGCTAGCGGTGCGTGCGCCAGTCTTGTCATATAGCAACACGGTCTTCTCCTTATATTTCTCTAGCTCGCTAACTCGTTGAGTCATCGCGCTAAACGGAATTTGAACCGCCTTGGTGATTTTGCCACCGACCGTCTCAGCGGGTTCCCGCAGGTCGACAATGACCACGTCTTCGGTGTTCATTAATTGCACCGCGGCTGCGGGTGTCAAGCTCACAAACCGTTGGGTGGCCGATTTTACTTCGTTAAAAACCACCAGCGACAATAGAGTCGCGAAGGCGATGACCAACATAGGATGGTTCGCTGCAAATTCAGAAACTTGAGTCAACATAAAGTCAGTGGAAGTTATTTGATAAGGTTATTGTCAATCGGCTTTAGCTCGCACCATCTTGTTGAAAAACCTCTCTCGGTTTTCGATTGCGCGGGCCCGCCATCGGACGTTAGTATGGCCGACGATTATGAATAAAAGCCGGTTTCTTGTCCATCATGCTGTTGCATAAACTGCTACCAGTCACGCTGTTCGTCGGAATTCTTGCAAGCTCAGCCAGCTTTGCCGAGAACGAGGCTGAAAAAGAGCAAATGTTAGATCAAATTCTGCAACGAATTGACCAGCTCAAGCAGGTCATGGGGGTTAAGCAAGATAGCAAGTCTAAATATAGCGACCAGTTGAAATCAATTGAACGTGGTATCGGCGATCTGAGCGTTGAAATTGACAGTATCGGCAAGCAGATTCGACAAAAAAAATCCGCGTTGAAAATTTTAGCGAGTGAACGCAATCAACACAAAAGCCAAATCAAACGCGAAACGAAAACCCTGAGTGAGCAAATATACACCGCGTTTACGTTAGGACAGCAAGAAAAAGTGAAGCTGTTATTTTCTCAGCAAGACCCTCAAGTGCT
>CBDTWQ010000572.1:0-1710 GCA_965364115.1 uncultured Gammaproteobacteria bacterium
CGTTCATTGCACTTATCAACATGGCGGTCGCACCCTGGGTCACCGCGGTGGAAAAAGAACTCGATGGAGAGGGTTTGTATTGACCGGTTTGATCGCGAAAGTTATATACCGAGGCGACGATTTTGCCGCGCGGTGCGGGTAGCGAAATCAAGTCGGTGTAAGTGCTGGCACGGGCAGTGAGCGTCGGCGCCTGGTCTATCGGCAAACTTTTCAGGCTAGAGAGCCCGCAGCCGCTTGCTAAAGCGCTCAAAACCACAATCGCCGCAAGTTTTTTGGTCCGTTTAGGCTTTAATGGTTTTGGTGAGTAGCTGGGCATATCGATTATTCAATTAAAGCTGGTGTGCCGACTACGATTTGAGTGGTTTCGCCGGTCTCTAGGTCGAGAATATCAACTGTAATAGTTCCTTTTATGTTCTCCACGTTGACGGTGAAATCATCGGTCGTCAGCGAGCCATTAGTGCCGTCGTTGACTTTCGATAACAGTTGGCTCAAGAGACGTGACTCCAGTGAAGCGGCAAAACGATCGATTGAGCTTAAAGATGAAAGCCCCGAAACTCTTGCATTCGGATCAGTCAGGTCATTTTGCGAACTGGCGCTGGACAACAACTGATTCGCATTGAGTGGATTGCCGCCAAAACTTGGGTTGACCGGGGTGTAAACCATTTCTGAGGCTGTCACGATTGAGGACAACACGACCACTGTTGGTAAAAGACAGGTGATTAGACGTCTTTTCATTTTCATTAGTACTCATCCTTATCTAGGTCAAAAGTGTCGGAAAAAAGCGCGCGTAGCTTTTCTTGTTTAATGTTCTCGTGAATCTGATTGGCCGCATTCTCGGCAATCAATTGCACGTCATTGGTGTTGGGTCGAACAAACTGACGGAACATCGTTTTGTGCTTGTATTCAACCCAAAGTAAGTTCCCCCATCGTGCAGATGGTCGCTCAAAAACACTGAGGTTGTACTGCCCACTGTCTTCAAGATGTAGTCGTCTTTCGCTCAAAAATCGAGCAAATTCATGGCCTAAACGGGTGATCGTCGCATCATGGGTGAAGCCACCGAGAATCTCATCGAGGGTTGCTGATTCAACCGAGTAGGGTTCTTCTATCTGCCCCGTATCCATGCAAAAGCCGATTGCACTGAAGAGGCTGATCGCTATTCCCACGGTCAATTTACTGATCCTTGAATTAGGCGCTGAATTAAGTGTCACCTTCATCCTCTGAGGTTTGCAGAGCCTTATAAATCAAGGCCTTGCGCTAAAAACGAGCCCAAGTCTATTACATAAGCTCTGATTAGACATGTTTCATACCCCGATTATAAGATCAAGGTCACACTTTTGAACCGAATACTTGGGTCTGTTGTCCAGGCTAAACCGATCTGGGATACCAGAATTCGGCCAAAGTGTCGCGGGCAAGTGAGATAGAGGCCCAGTGGTCGTTGATATTAAGGGCAAAGCCGGCTTTTAGCTAGATTCGATCGAAGCGGTAAAGCTGTAGATTCAGGATCATTGGCTAGCTATTTAGATAAACACCATTTAGTTGGCTAGCCTTTAGGGATTTCGCGTTCTCGGCGCGCGATGTAATCGAGCAAGGCCTCGTCCATTGCTTGATCGATCGGTGGCGCTTCATATTTTTGTAGCCATCGGCGAGCTTTGTTAACGCCCACGGTTTCGCTGTCTTTTCGGCCCTCAACATCCCACTGTTCGTATGAGT
>CBDTWQ010000573.1:0-1708 GCA_965364115.1 uncultured Gammaproteobacteria bacterium
TTTCCGATAACGAACTTTGCACATAATAAATTGCGCTGCTGGCGCCAATCACCAAGCTCAAACAAACCACAAAAGGTATTGCAGAACGCAGTAGCTGGGTGATCGGCTGGGTGTCGGATGATTCAAACAGTGCTTCTTTAATACTGCGCATCAACTAATCAGCCTTCCGTCGAAACTGTTGATAAGACCCATGGGCAACGCGAAACAGTGTTACAACCAAGCTGTCTCGCGCGATCATTTGAATGGGTTTGCTAGCTTTGCTTTGCCCACTATCGAGTAATTGTCGGGTGCGCCGAATCCTCAAGTCGCTGTTTTGACGGGAAAATTGATCTTGAGCCTGCAATTTTGCCGCCTCGGCTCCACTGATCGACGCTAAACGATGATTAATTAAACTGGAACTAATTAAACTGAGGTTGATTAGTTTAGCCAATCGAGACGTCGCCCATATTGCGCAGGCTACAGTGCTCGCGCTGGAGCTTAACCCTGTCAGCCAATGAACGTTTGACAGTCTGAGCGATCAATCGATCGATTAGACTGTCAGTTTTCGCCGAATTATTCGTTCTCACTCGAAGCAAACGCAGCCCTTTCACGAAGCGTAGGGAATGATTATTCAGAAAAGTTAGAGTTAACCAAATTGATAGAATCAACCCGCGCATTTTGCCCCATTAAAATAATCCAATAGTTGATTCTAAGTGTAGTTCATCAGCTCGAAATTTCTACGGAACTAGTTCCATTTCTACCCCGCACGTAAGCTGTCAGTTTAACTGTCCGTTAGACAGACAACTCTTCACCCAATGGGAGGCCTCAAGCGTTACGACGCCAAGCGTGAAATTTGCCCACCCAACTCAGTAGACGCACGGGTACATGGGCCCTCTTCCACTCACCAGCGGCGTACTTATTCGCCTCAGCCAGAGTCGGATAAATGTGGATGGTGCCCAAAATTTTATTCAGTCCTAGGCCATGTCGCATCGCAAGCACATATTCAGCGATCAGATCCCCGGCATGTTCGCCCACAATCGTGACGCCCAATATTCGGTCTTTGCCAGGCACCGTCAGCACTTTGACAAAACCATGCGCCTCACTATCGGCAATCGCTCGATCCAGATCATCTATCCCGTAACGGGTGACCTCATAACCAATGCCTTGCTCGCGGGCGTCGTTTTCGTTCAATCCTACGCGCGCAATTTCGGGCTCGGTAAAAGTTGCCCAGGGAATCACCGAATAATCGACCTTAAAGCGCTTGAAAATGCCAAAAAGCGAGTTGACGGAGGTATACCAGGCTTGATGGGCGGCCACATGGGTAAATTGATAAGGCCCCGCCACGTCACCACAGGCAAATATAGTCGGCACGTTGGTCTGTAAATACGGATTAACCTCAATGGTCTTATTTGGATTGAGTCTGACACCCACATCTTCAAGGCCAAATCCGGTCACATTCGGGAAGCGCCCAACGGCCACAATCAAGGTGTCGAATTCAATTTCGATTTCTGACCCTTCGTGCTCGGCGATCAAAAAGTGACTACCGTCGCGTTGGATAAACCGTTTCGCGGTATGCTCAGTCAACACCCTTACACCTTCATCGGTGAACTGCTGCTGCACCAGTTCCGATACTTCTGGGTCTTCTCGTAGCAAGATTCGGGGTGCCATTTCTACCTGGGTGACCGAAACACCTAAACGGGCGAAGGCCTGGGTCAGTTCAGAGCCAATA
>CBDTWQ010000574.1:0-1706 GCA_965364115.1 uncultured Gammaproteobacteria bacterium
GCCACTGAATAACCACTCAGGCCGAGTCCAACCACCAGATAGTTGACGTTTTGCAATGCGTATTGTGGATTCACCTGTTGCATTACCTAATTTTTAAACTGGCCAAACCGATCAAAACCAGGACCACCGTAATGATCCAAAAACGCACAATGATACGCGGCTCGGGCCACCCTTTAAGTTCAAAGTGGTGATGCAACGGTGCCATACGAAAGATTCGCCTTCCGGTCAATTTAAATGAGGCCACTTGCAACATAACCGACAAGGTCTCGGCCACAAAGATGCCGCCCATGATGAACAACACCAATTCCTGACGAACGATGACGGCCAATACGCCCAGCGCGGCGCCGAGTGAAAGCGCTCCGACGTCGCCCATAAAAATTTGGGCTGGATAGGTATTGAACCAAAGAAAACCAAGCCCTGCGCCGACCAAAGCACCGCAAAAAACAACCATCTCACCAACACCTGGGACATACGGAATACCGAGATAGCTAGAGAAGTTGTAGTTGCCAGTCAAATAGGCAAAAAGGCCCAAAGCCCCCCCTACCAGCACCGTCGGTAAAATCGCCAATCCATCTAATCCGTCGGTCAAATTCACCGCGTTGCTGCTGCCGACAATCACAAAATAAGTTAGCACCACATACATCCACCCCATATCAATCAGGATGTCTTTAATAAAAGGCACGATCAATTGTGTTTCAATCGGAAACTGGGATGTGTGGAACAAAACTAGCGCGGCGCTGAGACCGATCACCGATTGCCAGAAAAACTTAACTCGAGCCGATAATCCCTTGGAATTGCCAAACACAATTTTCTTGTAATCGTCGACCCAACCAATCGCGCCGAATCCAATCGTGACGAACAACACAATCCAAACAAACCTAGACGTTAAGTCACTCCATAAAAGTGTGCTGGTGACAATCGCCACTAAAATCAACGCGCCCCCCATAGTCGGCGTGCCGGCTTTAACCCTATGACTGCTAGGACCGTCTTCACGTACTGATTGTCCGATGTTCGAATTATTCAAATACTTGATCATCGACGGGCCAACAATCAACGCGATTACCAATGCAGTTAACACGCCGAGAATGGTGCGTAGAGTTAAATACTGAAAAACATTGAAACCGCTGTGAAATTCAGCCAGAAATTCTGAGAGGCTATACAGCATTGGCACCTCCCGCGTTCAAAGATGGGGTCAGCATTGCAACCAAACGCTCCATTCCAGCCGCTCGCGAACCTTTGATCAACAAGTTGACCCCTTGATGAATCTGGCTTTTGATGCTGTCACACATATCTTCGATACGTTCAAAGCCGAGCCCCGCTTCGCCAAACTCTTTGGCCGCTAGGCAGCTCAGCTCGCCTAAACCAAACAACCGTTCAACTCCCAGTTTCTGCGCCATACGAGCCGCCTCGCGATGATACTCAGCACCACCCCTTCCTAGCTCACCCATGTCTCCGAGCGCCACCCAAGCGGATCCAGGTAAATCACACAACACTCTGATGCCCGCCTCTAACGAATCTGGATTTGCGTTATAACTGTCGTCAATCAGATGACTCTGCATCGGACCTGGTAAAATTTGCAGGCGTCCTTTAACACCACTGAAGCCATCTAGATGCTTGACCGCGCTGGCAAAATCAACCCCGGCTAAAACAGCCATAGCGACTGCCGCTACCGCGTTACGCGCGTTGTGCTCTCCCATCACTGAAAG
>CBDTWQ010000575.1:0-1703 GCA_965364115.1 uncultured Gammaproteobacteria bacterium
GGGATTGTCGAGACTTGCTCGGGTTTGGATCGCGATCAATGATATATTGACCAGCCATCACCGCTTGAAGCGAGTTCGATATGGCATCTGCCGCAGATAACATCGATTCACATCCAACCGCCGACCAAAGCACTTTGGTGGATCAAGTGCCGGTGATCGATGTGGACGCTTTGATCCGCGACCCAGCGGGCGCAGAGGCACAAGAGGCAATCTCAAAGATTGCCGATGCTTGTCGAACCTGGGGTTTTTTCCAAATAACTAATCATCGGATTCCTAATTCATTGATCGAATCCGTGTGGCAGCAAACCGAGCAATTTTTCGAACTGCCGTTGGCCAATAAACTTGAAATTGTGCGAAGTCAGGAGAATCCCTGGGGTTTTTTTAATAATGAGTTAACCAAGAACCAGCGTGATAAAAAAGAACTGTTTGACTTCACCGCTAAGGGTGTTGATCCGATCTATCAGCAGAGCAATCGTTGGCCTAAGGATCCGGCACCATTTAAGCGCGCGATGACGGCTTACTATTCAGCCTGCACCGAACTGTCGCTGAAACTGCTGCAGGGGTTTTGTCTCGGTTTGGATCTGCCGGCCGATTTCATGCAGGAAGATTTTGCTGCTGACCACACCAGCTTTGCTCGACTCAACTATTACCCCGTCAAAGATCCAATGGATGGGGTTGAAACCGAACATCAAAGCACCGCTGATCTGGGGATACATCATCACACCGATGCAGGCGCCCTGACTCTGTTGTTGCAAGATCAAATGAGCGGGCTTCAGGTGTATCGTGACGGATATTGGTATGACATTCCGGTGATTGAAGGTGCCTTGGTAGTGAATACTGGCGACATGATGCAAGTTTGGTCTAATGATGTTTATAAGGCTGCAATCCATCGAGTTTTAGCGATGGAAGAACGCGAACGATATAGCGTGCCATTCTTTTTCAACCCCGCTTCTAACGCAGAGGTTAGTCCCCTGCCTTCAGTCGTGAGTGAACAAAATCCGCTACATTATCGACCCATTCATTGGGGACGTTACCGTGGTCAGCGCTCCGATGGTGATTTCGCGGACTATGGCACTGAGGTTCAAATCTCTCAGTATCGAATTTAAACCCGCAGAGAATGATTCACGATGACCCGCTACCGACCACCTGCAGCCAAGCAGTCTCCCTATATTACACCGATCGGAATGCGAGACTTACTGACCGAGCAAAGCTCGATTTGGCTGCGCCGTCGCGATGTTGTGAGTGCCTTGGCAGACGCTGCGGCGGAAGGCGACCGATCCGAGAATGCTGAATACATTTACCGTAAGCGAGAGTTAGCCGGAATTGACCGTCGAATTCGCTATTTACAAAAACGCTTGCCTGATTTAAAAACGATAGATCAGTTGCCGACCAATCAAAATCAAGTGTTCTTTGGCGCAACGGTCAGTTTGGAAAATAAAAATGGTGCCATAGTCACTTATCGAATTGTTGGGCCTGATGAACTCGATCGTGAGTCACATTTTATTAGTGTCGACTCACCATTAGCGCGATCATTGTTAAAGCGTGGATTAGGCGACCCAATAGAGGCCAAGGTTCCTGGCGGTAATATGTCTTATACGATCGTCACCATTAATTATTGAAATAGTGATTGAGCGCTTTAAATTATGCAGAAAAATAATCACTGCTTTGCTTGTTCAGGCTTAATCCATTGTTTAATTTTATCT
>CBDTWQ010000576.1:0-1702 GCA_965364115.1 uncultured Gammaproteobacteria bacterium
CGGCCGAGGTCGCTCGAGGGCGTCATGTTGCCGACAACATCAAGCAGGCGCTTGTAGTTCCCGGCTCACGATTAGTTAAATTGCAGGCCGAGGCCGAAGGTCTAGATAAAATTTTTATCAACGCCGGTTTCGAATGGCGCGAGCCGGGTTGTTCAATGTGCCTGGCGATGAATGCCGATCGACTCGAGCCAAGGGAGCGCTGTGCTTCAACCTCAAACCGTAATTTTGAAGGGCGACAAGGGCAGGGTGGACGGACCCATCTGGTTTCACCAGCGATGGCGGCTGCGGCGGCTGTCAACGGTCATTTTGTCGATCTGCGTAAACAATTAGGAGTTTGCTGACCATGGAAAAGTTCACTAGCTTAAATGGTTTAGTTGCCGGTCTCGATCGGCCCAATATCGATACCGATGCGATTATTCCAAAACAATATTTGAAGTCGATCAAACGTTCGGGCTTCGGCATCAATCTATTTGATGATTGGCGATATCTAGATCCCGGCGAACCGGGTCAAGATCATGCGAAACGGCGATTGAATGCTGATTTTGTGTTGAACCAAACGCCTTACCAGTCAACACAGATTTTGCTGGCGCGAGAAAATTTCGCCTGTGGTTCCTCGCGCGAGCACGCGGTTTGGGCATTGATGGATTTCGGCATTAAGGTTGTGATTGCCCCTAGTTTCGCGGATATTTTCTACAACAATTCGTTTAAAAATGGCTTGTTGCCGATTGTGCTTGAAACTCGAGAGGTCGATCAGTTGTTTGAGGAATGGACGAGCCAATCAAACTATCAACTTCATGTCGATCTCGAGCGGCAAATCGTGCGCACCCCGGCAGGACTCGAAATGAATTTTAGTTTGGACGGCTTTCGCAAACATAACTTGCTGAACGGTTTGGACGACATCGGTTTAACGATGGCGCACGCCGAAGCGATTAAGACTTTTGAAAGTGATTATTATGCGCGCTCGCCGTGGCTTTTGGAGTCATCTCGATGAGCGCTAAGATTGCTATATTGCCCGGCGATGGAATTGGTCCAGAGATTGTTGCTGAGGCGATGAAGCTGCTGATTTGTCTGCGCGACGATTTCGGTTTTTTGGCAGAATTCGAGCAGGCGGCAGTAGGCGGCGCCGGATACGATGGTTTTGGAAAGCCATTGCCGGAGCCAACACTTGAACTCTGTGAGGCAGCGGATGCAATCTTGTTTGGTGCCATCGGAGGGCCTCAGTATGACCAGCTTGAGCGTGAGTTGCGCCCCGAAAAAGGATTGTTGCAGTTGCGATCTAGTTTGACGCTGTTCTCGAATCTTCGCCCCGCGATTCTTTACCCACAGTTGGCCGCGGCTTCAAGCCTCAAAAATGAGCTGGTGGCGGGGCTTGATATGATGATTGTTCGTGAGTTGACGGGTGGCATTTATTTCGGTCAACCGCGCGGAATTCGAACCCTTGAGAACGGCGAACGCGAAGGTTTTAACACCTTGGTGTATGCCGAGCATGAGATCGAACGGATTGCACGCTCGGCTTTTGAAATCGCGATGCTGCGTAACCGAAAATTATGTTCGGTTGACAAGGCGAATGTGCTCGAAGTGTCGGAGCTCTGGCGCGAAGTGGTGACTCGAGTGGGTGACGAATATCCGCAGGTCGAATTGAGCCATCTCTATGTTGATAACGCATCGATGCAACTAGTGCGAGCGCCGAAGCAGTTCGACG
>CBDTWQ010000577.1:0-1699 GCA_965364115.1 uncultured Gammaproteobacteria bacterium
GGCCGGTTCAATCGGCACTCGCACAATTCCGTCAGGGTCGGAGTCAGCAATTTCTTCAATGTCCATGCCGCCCGAGGCGGAAGCCACACACATAATTCGTTCAGTTGATCGGTCAAGCACGAAAGCAAGATAAATTTCCCGCTCTATATCAGTCGCTTCTTCGATGTATAGGCGACCCACCAGTTTGCCTTGGGGCCCGGTTTGATTGGTGACCAAGCGTCGGCCAAGTAAATCATTGGCCGCTTGCAAAACCTCATCTTCATTGGCGCAGATCTTGATTCCGCCGGCTTTGCCACGCGCACCAGAGTGAATTTGCGCTTTGACGACCCACTTCTCACCGCCTAGTTCCTTGGCTCGATAAGCCGCCTGTTCCGGGCTATAGGCCAATCCACCTTTGGCGATCGGCATGCCAAAATCGGCTAATATGGCCTTCGCTTGATATTCGTGAATATCCATCTCGTTTCTCCTGTTGTTGAGGCAACGTTGAATGTTTAGTTAGGATTTATTTTGAATCGCCGCGTCGGTCGCAACCAAATTTTCAGCCATTCGCGCTGAGGCCGCATCAATCATTCGGCCTTCCAGTTGTGCCGCGCCTTTGCCTTCGGTTGCGGCTTGCTCGAGTGCCGCCAGAATTCGATGCGCATGCTCAACTTCGGATGCGGGAGGCGAATAAACTTGATGAGCGAGTTCGATTTGTGAAGGGTGAATCGCCCACTTGCCTTCATAGCCCATGGCAGCGCCACGTCTGGCCGCTTGCAGGTAACCATCAGCATCGTTGAAGTCGCCAAATGGCCCATCGATTGCGCGTAGGCCAAAAGCACGGCAGGCGACCAACATGCGCGACAAACCGTGATGCCATTGATCACCGGGGTAATCTGGGTTGAGTCCGCCAATATTTGTGGTGCGTGCACGACAGCTCGCCGCGTAATCCGCGACGCCAAAATGCATCGCCTCCATTCTTGGGCTTGAAGTCGCAATGGCATCGACATTGGCCATACCAAGCGTAATCTCGATCAACGCCTCAAGACCAATTTTATTACTAAATCCCATCGCGGTTTCGATCTGCGTTAGCATCGCGTCAACCATGTAGACATCGGCCGCAACGCCAACTTTTGGGATCAGGATGGTATCGAACCGATCACCCGCTTGTTCAACCAAGTCAACCACATCGCGGTACATGTAATGCGTGTCGAGGCTGTTAATGCGAACTGAAATAGTCTTGCCGGAGGCTCGCCAATCGATGTCATTTAAGGCTTCGATCACATTTTTACGTGCCTGAACCTTATCACCGGGAGCGACCGCGTCTTCAAGATCGAGAAAGACATAGTCAGCGGCACTATTGGCCGCCTTTTCAAACATAGAGGGGTTTGAGCCCGGAACTGCGAGCTCACTGCGCTGCAAACGTTGTCGAGCTGGGGCGTACTGGGTATGGCTCATGATCGTTTAACCTCAATGTTTAAAAAAATGGTTCGCCCGACGTCTGCTAGTTCAACTAATCTGAAATTGGTTAAAAAAATTTGCAGATGACGAGCTAGTTCTGAGAGGGATTATATGAGGCTTAAAAGATGGACAACTATCGTTTGCCCGACACTGCGGATTTATGCAGCGACGGAATTGGGTCTATTCGTGGCAAAAACCTATTCCATGACGGCGGTTACGATCAGATAAAAGAAAACACCGGCCAACCAGAGGTCGACTA
>CBDTWQ010000578.1:0-1696 GCA_965364115.1 uncultured Gammaproteobacteria bacterium
CCGCCATTCCAGTGTTTGTAGCGGTCATCGAGAATGCCGGATTTTCGGCAGCGGCGCGCACACTTGGGGTTTCAAAATCTGCTGTGAGCAAACGGATTAATCAGCTTGAGAGTCACCTCGGTGTCCGCTTATTGCACCGCACGACGCGCAGGCTCAGCCTGACCGAAGCTGGGGAACGCTATTATGAACATGCAGCCGAGGCTTTGCTCGCAGCAGGGAAGGCCGAAGATGCGGTGGCAGAGTTACAGGGCGAACCCCAGGGGAAATTGAAGATCAGCAGTCCAATGTCATTTGGACGCTTGCATGTGGCCCCGTTAATCCCGAAATTTTTACAGCGCTACCCAAAACTGCAGATCGACCTGGTGATGGACGATCGAAATATTGACCTGGTGGCCGGTGGATTCGATGTCGCCATACGCTCTGGAGACATGCCTGATTCGACACTGATTGCCCGTAAACTGGCACCCCTACGTCAGGTATTGTGTGCTTCACCCAGCTATATAAATCGTTACGGTATGCCTGCCACTCCGTCAGAGTTAAGCCAGCGCAACTGTATCTTGTTTAGCTATTCGGGTGACTTAAACGAATGGATGCTTAAAAAAGACGACCAGCCGGAAACAGTTTTGGTTTCGGGTAACTACCGAGTGAACAACAGCGAAGCTTTACTAGAGGCGTTACGAGAGGGTATCGGCATAGGCCGATTGCCCACCTTCGTAGCAGGCCCAGATTTGAAGGCGGGAAAGTTATTGCGGGTTTTAGAGTCTTATCATATTCCCGATCATATATTTTATGCGGTTTTCCCTGAGCGACAGTATTTACCCGCCAAGGTACGAGCTTTCCTGGATTTCGCGATTGAGTATTTCGGCAATGATCACCCCTATTGGGATGCTTGAACTCATTATCGATGTAGCTGGAACGAAGGCCTAAGGACCCAGCGATTGCGATTTCTCGATACCTATCTCGAGGCAGATACACTAGTATTGATCACGCATTTTCGTTCATCCTCGTTTGGCCACATCGTGTCACTCAAGCAACGGGACTTTAACTTTAATTATCATTGAATGAGCCGATTGGGCTTGTTCAAAGATAGTGTCATATTGTTTTCGAAGCAGTGCTAACTGGAGTTCATCATAAAATCGACAACCTCTGCATCGCCAGAATATAAGTTCTGGGTGATTTTGATGATTATGGTTCTGGCCGAATCGGGCAGTATCATGTCGACGGACCTCTATACGCCGAGCCTGCCATTCCTGACAGACTTCTTTGGCACCACGCCGGAATTGCTGAAGTTAACCATCAGCCTTAATTTGATTGCTTACGGGTTAGCGCAATTAATTTACGGACCTTTGTCGGACCGATTTGGCCGCCGCCCGGTTTTTCTGGGTTCTATATTTTTGTTTACCATCGCGAGCATCGTCTGTGGTTTTGCGATGAGTATTGATCATTTACTGATTGCTCGTGTATTCCAGGGTTTCTTTGCGGCCGCTCAAGCCGTTATGGTGCTGGCAGTATTTAAAGATTTATTCACCGAAAAAGAACAGGTAAAAGCATTTGCTATGTATGGGATGGCAATCGCCATTACGCCAGCAGTAGCGCCCATTTTAGGTGGCTATGTCCATGTATTGCTGGGTTGGGAATTTAACTTCTTCCTGACCGCACTGATCGGGTTGATCAGCGCGATATTGATTTACTTTCT
>CBDTWQ010000579.1:0-1696 GCA_965364115.1 uncultured Gammaproteobacteria bacterium
AAATATAGCCGCGCGGGGTCTTCGGCAAAAGCGCAGGGTGACTTGCGCAGCTTGGTTAAACACTTCAGTTAAACCTTCTTCTGGAACCCGACGACCAAATCTGCCGACCTAAACCTTTATTGGTTATAACCTCTGGGGTCGGGAAAATAGGGCCTTCGCTCGGCTTTTTAGCTCGTAAACTCGAGTAATAGTTCGCCGATTTGTGCCTAACAACCGGCTAAAGCGCAGTGGCTTTAAAGTATTGATTCTTGACCTCAGCAACTTGATCTCGCAGGCCCGCCGCCTCTTCAAATTCTAGGTTTTTTGCATGCTCATACATTTGATTTTCAAGTTGTTTCAACTTGGCATTTAACTGCTTGGCACTGAGTTTACCGTAGCCCTGCCCCTGCTCGGCAACCCGATCAAAACGCTTGCCCGTGCCCTGACGCCCAGAGTCGCCCACGTCCATCACGTCGGTGACACGTTTGACGATGCCGGTTGGCGTGATGTTATGTTCTTTATTATACGCAATCTGTTTGTCGCGCCGGCGATCCGTCTCAGCGATGGCTCGCTCCATCGAACCGGTAACTCTATCAGCATAGAGGATCGCCTTTCCGTTCAAGTTTCTCGCCGCACGACCCATGGTCTGGATCAAGGCGCGTTCTGAGCGCAGAAAGCCCTCTTTGTCGGCATCTAAAATCGCCACCAAAGACACTTCCGGCATGTCGAGTCCTTCGCGCAACAGATTAATTCCAACCAACACATCGAACTCACCCAAGCGCAGATCTCGAATAATCTCCATCCGTTCGACCGTATCAATATCTGAATGCAAATAACGCACGCGCACCCCGTGTTCGCTGAGATAGTCGGTTAGATCCTCTGCCATCCGTTTAGTCAGCGTGGTGATTAACACCCTTTCGCTAAGGCCTGCGCGAAGATGAATTTCAGACAACACATCATCCACCTGTGTGGTCGCCGGACGTATTTCGATGCCTGGGTCGATCAAACCCGTAGGTCGCACCACTTGCTCAATCACCGCGCCGCTTTTTTTACCCTCATAGTCTCCGGGCGTGGCGGATACGAAAATGGTTTGTGGCGCCATGCGCTCGAACTCATCGAATCGCAATGGTCGATTGTCAAGCGCTGATGGCAAGCGAAAACCATACTCAACCAGGGTCTCTTTGCGCGAACGGTCCCCTTTATACATGCCGCCAATTTGTGACACGGTGACATGACTCTCGTCGATAAAAAGCAGGCAATCGTCGGGCAAGTACTCAAACAAAGTGGGCGGAGCCTCTCCTACTTGACGACCCGACAGGTAACGCGAGTAGTTTTCAATGCCCGAGCAATACCCCAGCTCGCGCATCATTTCGATATCGTAGTTCACGCGCTGCTCGAGCCGCTGCGCTTCGACCAGTTTATTCGCGTAATTGAGTTCTTCGAGACGAACTTTCAGCTCATCTTTGATATCACTGATTGAGCCCAGAATGACTTCGCGCGGGGTTGCATAGTGGGTTTTCGGATAGATCGTGATGCGCTTCACTTCCTTACGAACTTCACCCGTCAAAGGGTCGAAAAGACTGATTTTCTCTACTTCTGCATCAAACAACTCAATTCGAACCGCCTCGCGATCGGAGTCGGCAGGATGCACGTCGATGAGCTCCCCGCGCACTCGGTAGGTGCCGCGTTTGAGTTCAATATCGTTGCGTTGATATTG
>CBDTWQ010000580.1:0-1696 GCA_965364115.1 uncultured Gammaproteobacteria bacterium
CACGCGGCGAAGAAGGCCAATACTATCAGGGTGAGCAAGGCCAATTCAATGGAGGCAATGGAGGCAATGGAAGCAATCGGGGGAATGGAGGGAATGAGGGCAACGGAAGCAATGGAAATAATTGGTGGAATGGAGGCAACGGAAGCAGTGGAAGTAATCGGGGGAATGGAGGCAACGGAAGCAGTGGAAATAATCGGGGGGATGGAGGCAATGGTGGCAATGGAAACAATCGGGGGGATGGAGGCAACGGAAGTAGTGGAGGCAGTGAAGGCAAATACCAACTTGAAAACCGTGGTGAGGAAAACATCTTCAATAATGTGCCCGGCGGAATGTCGATTGTTAAGGTCAACCCACTAGTTCGAGCGACCTCTATCGAATCGAGCATCCCATCTATTCCGATCGACGCGATCCGTCACCTGTTAGCCCGCCCGATCCTAATCGACGACAACACGCTGCGAAATTCAGCCTATGTTGTCTCCAGCCGCGATGACCATTTAATCAACAGCATCAACGACACGCTTTATGTTCGCAATCTAAACACCGGGAACGGCAGCGGGCTTCATCACATTTATCGTCCTGACCGCCCGCTTTTTGATCCAGATACTAACGAGCTACTCGGATTCCAGGCTTTGTTCATCGGTGAAACAAAGTTGCTGAAACGCGGAGACCCATCCTCGGTGCGGGTCACCAATTCGGAACGCGAAATATTGCGCAATGACCGCATCTTGCCAATCAACAACACCACGATTGATCGTGATTTCTTCCCGACGCCGCCAGCCACCGATGTGGTCGGTCGGATCATCACCTTGATCGACGCCATTTCTCAAGTAGGTCAGTATCAAACCATCGCGCTCAATCTTGGTCAACGCGATGGAGTTGAAACTGGCAATATTCTGAAAATCTGGCGCCGCGGCAACACCATTCGTGACAACGCACCTCAAGCACCCAGCCGCATCGTCAAGCTGCCGGATGAGGAAGTGGGCATGGCGATGATCATTCTATCATTTGAAAAATTAAGTTACGCGTTGATCATGGATGCCGACTCTCCGGTCTCCATGGACGATTACTTGCGAACCCCTTAAATCTGTCGAAAAAGCCACCGGCTGGCAACCTCGCTTACCGGATGTTATGCTTCTAGTCCAATCATCTTGACCTGACACTGTGATGCAAACGGATTTGCTGCCAGACTTTTTACACCTCTTACATAGCTTTGGGTCTAACAACCGAAATTTAAAAAACTTATTAAAGCTATTTGCTGGGGACGCTAGGCGGATCCGACAATCTAAACCATCTGAACTACTCGCGGCGGGCATCAGCCAAGCCGGCATCAGCCGAATTAAGTCTTCGCACAGCGATGAAGTGAAAACGGACTTGGATTGGATCACGCTACCAGACAACCATCTTGTTACAATCGATAACCCAGCTTACCCAGCCTTGCTGCGACAGATCCCAGACTACCCATTAGCGCTGTACGCGAGCGGAAACCTCGATTTACTGAGTAGTCCCCAAGTCGCCATCGTTGGCAGTCGGAAATGCACCCCCAGCGGCGCGCAAAACGCATTCGAATTCAGTAGCCAGTTGGCCAGCAGCCAACTGACCATCACCAGCGGTCTCGCGATTGGGATTGACGGTCAAGCGCATCGAGGCGCTTTAAGCGCAAACGGCAACACCATCGCGGTTTGCGCCACCGGGCTCG
>CBDTWQ010000581.1:0-1695 GCA_965364115.1 uncultured Gammaproteobacteria bacterium
TTGCGGGTTTGCGCCACTCCAGCCGAGGTTGAAACACTTGACCAACCAGCGAGAGCCGGCTGTTCGCAGTGTAGGCGAACCGCCACGGCAGGTTGATCCACCAGGCACTTTGGCTTAGCTGGTGAAAGCGATAGTCGATTGAAGGGCCTAGTTCAAAAATGGCGTCTAATTTTGCCATGTCCGCTCGTTCTGCTGTATCTCCTTTGACGGGCACCGTGGCGTTGCCGCTGACAGATATTTCGAGATTTGGGTAATCGGGGAAATAGCCTTGAATGCCGTCGTCAACCTTAAATCGATCGCCGCGATACTTGATGTATGGAACGACAAATAGATAGCTATCATCGCTCGCCGAGCCGCGATAATCAGCTGAGGATAAGCTCAATAAGGAAACACCTAGCTCTAGTTTTGGCAATCGGTTTTGAGCCTCGGCACTGGCGCTGAACAGCAGCAGTAACAAACACAAACGACCTGGCTTTACGACCATCAAGAAACTAACTCGAAGGCTCGCGCAAAGAGAAAAGTTGGTAGTAATCTTCGGCGTTGAAATAGTATTGTAATCCCAGTTTTGGGTTTGCAACGATGACTTCGGGATTGATCGACATCAGGAAAAACTCAACTTGTTCGCCGTTTTGCAGTTGCGCCAAGACTTTTCCTTTTGGCGTTGGCTTGCTATCAAACGGTTTGACTCGCAATGGTTGCAGGTTTTGCCAATGGGTCACTATTTGCTTCAATCGTCCCTGATCGGACGATTTCGAATCTTGCTGTTGCCATTGTCCGTCATCGCTTCGGAATATTTGAAACTCGGGCGACGTAAGGCTTTGCAACATCAGTATTGGCGGCAGTAATCTATGGTCCATCATCGCGCTTGAACCTTGTGAGATCAAAGGGAGATAAAGATCGGGAAGTAGATAAACGGTTGGCCCGATTTGGGTGTATCGGCGTTGACCGATTTTATTGATCGAGCCGAATAAAACCTCGATATCATTCAGTTGAAGCAAAACTTGAGGCATTTGCAAACCAAAATCGGCCGCGTTGATTTCTTTAACCGGCAGGCTAGAGTCGGCGGTTTGGCTGACTAAATTAATAAGACGGCCAACCCAAGCTTGGTTTGCAGGCCAGGAAATCGGTTGTTGCAGCCACCAGTGATCAGCAATTATCCCGAGCTCGAAGTGCTCCTCATGGGTCTCGACCCTGATTCGGTTGACCTCGTTCGCAGGCAGATCTGTGACTTGAGGTTTGGCCTGAAATCCGGGTTGAACATCGTATCGATTACCGACGTAAGTCATCAGCAGGATCAATACGATTAAAAAGTAATTTATGATCCAGCGTCGTGAGAGCATCAGCGGTTGCGCCTTCTTCGCCAGATTAATGTGCCGCTCGCGAGAAAACCCAAGGGCAGTGCGATCAGAAAAGTAATCGCAATAGCAAATTGAACTGTTTGCGATAGCTGAAGCCTCGTGTCGGGAGCGGGACGCGGGCTGATCGCAATTAGTTGGTCATCTTCACTGAGCCAATTAATCAAATTGACTCCAATCTCCAAATTGCTGCCATTGCCTAGATAGCGATTTGAGAGAAAGTCGGCATCACCGACGACAATCACGCGTTGTTGGCCGTCAGTTGTCTGGTTCTCTAAGTTTCGGGTTAAGGCAACGCCAAGATTAAGCGGTCCGCTTGATTCGTCATCGTTGTCGCCTT
>CBDTWQ010000582.1:0-1690 GCA_965364115.1 uncultured Gammaproteobacteria bacterium
AATAATCAAATAATAGGGGACAAACCACGTTTTTACAGACAAGAAAAAGCCCCTGAATCAGGGGCTTTGAATTGGTGCCGGCACCATGAATCGAACACGGGACCTACTGATTACAAGTCAGTTGCTCTACCAACTGAGCTACGCCGGCTTAATTTTTCTACTATCGTTTTTGAACTATTTTTTTCAACTATCAGTTTAGCTGACATTGACGAGACTTCCGTCAACTTTTTGAGTGGCGGAATTCTAGGGGTTTTGCGCTAGCTAGGCAAGCACTGCGCCGGAATTTGGCTGATACCATCGGAAATGTCTCTTCGATCGAGCAACTGGGGCACATCGATTTTAGCCGACTGTTGATTAAGCAACCAGAACACGGTGCGCTCACGCCAGCGGGCTTCGGCTTGCACCTTAAAATTCAAGCCGGCGGCACGCGTCATCATTTCATCCACATTATCCTTCTGAGAGAAAACCCCTAGCGACAGAATATAAGGCTGATTAGCTTTCTCGACGATCGCATATTCGGTGAGGCCTCTGGCCGATAGCGCGCTCGCTGTTCTCTGCGCGTCCGCACGGGTCTTATGCCCACCGACAAAGACCATGGTCCCCCGATACTCTTTTTCCTGTTTGGTTTGCAACCTGGTTTCGACTTGATTGATGCGGAAGCGAGTCATGATTTCATTCGCCCTCTCACGATCAGTAATCGGACCGACGGTGTAACAAAGCTTGATCGCTAGCTTATCGATCGACGCCACTTTAACCGGTTCAGCTTGTTCGTTATTTTGAATTCGGCCCAAAGCATCAGCAATTTTGTCGCGCGGTGGTTGGCCTTTCTTCGCCGCAACATCATCCACTGCAGTTGGCTCAAGCGCAAAAATATCCTCTTCGGAATCCACCTCGCTCTGAAGCTTAATCAGGCCGCTTTCATCCTCGGCATTTATTGGTTCGTCTTCGCTGCTTTCAGCGTTTTCGGCTATGGTTTGATCAGGCAGCGGCACTGAAGCGCTCACTTTCTGGGTTTTTTCGAATTCGGCGAGTAAGGTTAGTTGTGGTACATCTGGCAGTTGCCTTTGCTCAACAAAAACAACCTCGTAGGGCAGTAGCCACTGAACCAACGCAAAAGTAATATTTAACGCCAACAGCAGAACTAAAATGGTTCTCAAGATAGGGCTAATCTTCGCATTCCTCGAAACACCAGGTCTGGCGACACTTGACTGGGCATTGACAAATTAGTTTGCACTCGACTCGCGTCGCCCCCAGTAAGCACTAAGGTTGCCGAATCATCGAGCAGCGAACTCCATTTTCGTATCAGCTCGACTAAGGTTTCGATCGAGCCACGCGCACAGTCTATCTGAATCGCGGCTTGGGTTGAACAGCCGGGCTGGTCAGATTGGGCAATCTCTGGATGGTCAAAATCAAGATAATGGAATATCTGTTTGAAGCGCTCCATCGAGGTCTCAATTCCAGGCAAAATCGCGCCACCCAAGTGCCGCCCATCCGCTCGAAGCAAGTCGACGGTGATCGCGCTGCCCGCATCGATTACGATGCAGTCCCCTGCCGAACTTTGAGCGGCGGCGAGCAACCCCAGCCATCGGTCTACTCCCAATTGAGAAGGACGATGATATCCATTTCTCACGCCCAGTGCTTCTGGCTCAGATTTGAATCGAGTCGTGGTGGTTGCAAAGCGCTTTTCGAG
>CBDTWQ010000583.1:0-1688 GCA_965364115.1 uncultured Gammaproteobacteria bacterium
GTGTATTCGGCGTAACCCCCTCCTCCCACCAGCGCGAACACTCGATCTCCTTTTTGGTAACCGCTAGTATCAGGCCCAACCGACTCCACGATACCAGCCACTTCCAGCCCGAGGATTTCTGAATCACCTGGAGGTGCCGGGTAGTTACCTTGGCGTTGAATGATATCGGGTCGGTTCACCGAAGTTGCTTTCACCTGAATCAGGATCTGACCTTCTACTGGTGACGGTGTTTCCACTTCAGAATATTGCAACATATCAGCGTCGCCGAACTCTTTTAACGTAATCGCTTTCATTTATTTGAACCTGTCATAATCGAATCAGTTTGATGCGGTTTGAACCTTGAATTAGGTGAACTAATATCCGGCCGCAAGACCATCTTTGCGCGGGTCTGAACCACCTTGAAGCACGCCACTTTCCCAATCGATATAAATTGCCTGTCCGCCACCGTGTGGTGAGTCGGCTTTGGCTATCTTATGGCCCATTTTCGAAAGTTCATTGCAAGTGGTTTCTGGAACGCCCTGCTCAACAGATAACTCACCGTCATAAAGAAAGAACCTGGCGGCATCTAACGACGCCTGAACATCCATCCCATAGTCTATCCAGTTCGATAGCACATAAGCCTGCCCCATTGCCTGGTACTGACCGCCCATGACGCCAAAACTAAGCACCGGTTTATCGCCTTGGTACACCATCGCGGGGATAATCGTATGCATTGGTCTTTTACTCGGCTCCAGCTGGTTGAAGTGGCCCGATTTTAGCGAAAATCCGGCACCTCTATTTTGTAAGTTGATGCCTGTCGAACCCGCGACCAGCCCGCTGCCCCAGGAGTAGAAAACGCTATTGATGAATGAACAGGCGTTGCGATCTTTATCCACTACGGTCAAGTAAACCGTATCTTTATGATTGGGTAGCGCAGAAGCCACGGGTTGATTTAACGCGCTATCCGGCGATATTCGGGCAAATTGCTGCGCCGCAAATTGGTTGGAAAGCATTTGTTCAATCGGTAATTGGTTAAACTTCGAATCACAAATAAATCGGTCCCGTTCGGCCATCGCAAGACTAAAGGCTTCACTGAGCAGGTGAACATGTTGCGCACTGAGGTGCGGAACATCCGCCACCCGTGTTTGCGCCATGATATTAAGCGCCATCAGGGTTGTTATGCCTTGACCGTTAGGCGGAATTTCACAGACCCGATAACCTCGATAATCGGAACTGATCGGCTCAACCCATTCGCTTCGATGCGACTTAAAGTCTTCGAGGCTTAATAAGCCATTATGCCGATCACTAAACCGGATGATCTCTTCGGCAATCTCACCCTGGTAAAACACATCGCGTCCTTTTTCTGCAATGAGCCTAAGACTACGTGCGAGGTCTGGTTGTTTGTGAATGGTGCCGACTTTAGGGGCTTTGCCATTAACCAGATAAGCGGCACTCGCCTCTAGGGTCGCGGCGAGCAATTCTTCAGAGCCTTCCCAGTTATCGGCAATCACCGGGCTGACGACATAACCATTTTGTGCGTAATGAATCGCTGGTTTTAATAGTTCCGAAAAATCTAGTTTGCCGAGTGACTGACTCGCACTATGCCATGCGTCGATGGCCCCAGGTATGGTCACCGGCAAAATGCCAGTCTCCGGCATAGTCTCATGCCCGCGTTGGTGCATCGCATCTATCGAGGCCGCAGCCGGTGA
>CBDTWQ010000584.1:0-1685 GCA_965364115.1 uncultured Gammaproteobacteria bacterium
AATTGTGCCGCATGATGCCCGGGTGGGTTTTTAAAAACCGACCCACAAGAACGTAGGCCAATCGGTTGGCTGATGTTACGTTGTTGCAACAGCTGTCGAATATTGGATTCTTCACCATCCGCGAGCGCTCTAAAATTGAACTCCGCGGCGGCAAACCATTCGCCTGCTGGCAATTCAACATGACGATATGAGACCTCAAATTCGTCCGCTTCTCGCTGCTGAAGCCTACCATCGCGATCAATCATTGTTAGGCGAGCGACCGCATTCCAAGTTTCCCCACCAAAGGCACCGGCATTCATCGCCAATGCACCACCAATGGTGCCAGGAATCCCAGCGAAAAAATCCGCTTCCGCGAGCCCTTGCCGCTGACAATATTTAGCTAATTTGGCACAGCTATTGCCGCTTTCAACATAGACGTTGCCATTGGCCTGCATTCGAATGCCCTTCAAGCCACCTAGAGGCGCAATCACTTGGCCGCGAAAACCGCCGTCGCGAACTAAAACGTTACTGCCGAGCCCAAGCCATAAAAGGTCAATCTTAGGGTCCAGCTGTGACAGAAAAACCTGCAAATCAGCTAGGTCCGTCGGCACATAGAACCGATCAGCCGGGCCACCAAGCTGCCAGCTAGTGTGTCTCGACATCGATTCATCAAAGAGCAGCTTGCCGCTAAATTCTGAATGGTTGGCCGCGTTCATATAAGCTTGCCACCCACCTGATGCCTAGCGATAAAATCGGCAGACCAAGCGCCGATACTGCCGGCCCCCAAGGTGATAAAGATATCGCCATCTTCGAGCAGGTTATCGACCACCTCATTCAATCCTTCTAAGCCTTCGACAAACACCGGGTCGACATTGCCACGAGCTCGAATCGAGCGCGACAGTGCACGCCCGTCAGCATTTATAATGGGGTCTTCACCCGCGGGATAAACATCGAGCAGAATCAGTTTATCGACACCTGAGAGAACTTGACAAAAATCCTCGAACAAATCACGGGTTCGGGTGTAACGATGAGGCTGAAATAAAACTGTGAGCCGCCTATCGGGCCAAGCAGCTCGAATGCCTTCTAAGGTCGCACTAATCTCATTTGGATGATGTCCATAGTCGTCGATATGCATGATTTTACCGCGAGCCACTTCAAGTTCGTCAGTAATCGAACCACGCCTTTCAATTCCTGAAAATTCAGACAGACCGTCAACCAAGGCCTCATGCGAAACACCGAGTTCTGCCGCAATCGCGATGGCGGCAGTGGCGTTAAGTACGTTGTGACGTCCGTTCAGATTCAAGTCAATCTGCAGGCACTCGCTTTCACCCGGAAGCAACACTTGAAAAGCAGTTCTCCGACCTTTAGCTTCAATCGACATTACTCGAACATCAGCATCCTCAGATTCACCATAGGTCAACACCGGTCGAGCCACTTGAGGCATCACTTCCCGAACAACTGGGTCATCGATGCAAAGTACCGCTAAACCATAGAAGGGTAAGTGGTGCAGAAACTCGACAAAGGTTTGCTTGAGCCGGTCAAAGTCGCCTTCATAGGTCGACAAATGATCCTGATCAATATTAGTGACTATGGCCATCATCGGTTGTAAATAAAGAAAAGAGGCGTCACTTTCGTCCGCTTCGGCAACAAGGTAATCGCCCAAACCGAGGCGCGCATTGGTGCCTGAACTGTTGAGCTGCCCGCCA
>CBDTWQ010000585.1:0-1675 GCA_965364115.1 uncultured Gammaproteobacteria bacterium
CTGATGCTGGCGCTGAATTAGGCCGAAACATAGGCACCGAGATCTCCGCTGATGGGGCGCGGCGCCTCACTTCGGCAACTTCTGCTGTCAGCGCGCTGAGCGTCTCGATAGTAACCTGATCACTCTTGGTATCAGGCAAATGCTGAACCAAGCGAAAGTCGACGCGATACTCAAGATTGAGGGCGAATATGCGTTCGTTTAAAACGTAGCTGAAGGGGCAATTGAAATCTGCATAAACGGTAAAATCAACTGCATCAAAATAGTTATACAGTCTCTCTCTTTGAGTTGTATTGTTGGTCCACGGCTTCCAGATCATGAATCTTCTCGGATCGATTAATCACGCTAATCCACCGACTTTAATTTCCAGCCAAAGGAGCGACTGGTGATCTAGGCTCTTTACTTTGATTTGCTGAAATTGGTCTCCGGTGGAGAGGGTGACCTTTTCGTTAGTTTAAGTGCGGGCATTATCCTGAGAAACATACCGTAAAACTGTGATACAGCGCGTGATTCTAGTAATTTCCTTAATTTCATGAAGTTATCCAAACTAACTCTGAACTTTACGGTGCACCACCACAGTGATAATCATTCACCCTATCATGCTAAAGAGCAAGGATTAATCCGAGGATGGCTGAACCAGGCTCCCAGTCCATCAACAAACTTGGTCATCCCAACTGATTGCATGGGGATACTTTGTGCGGAATGTCGACACTATCTGTGATGGTAGAAGCTAAACAACTATCGCTTCAGTGATTACATTAATAGTTCTTGCAACCACATCTGGAACGCACTCTACTTTACTCTGCGGCACTCAAATTCTAACGGCCAAAGGAATTCCTCGGCTATCGGGTGTCAATCTAACCGCAATGACCAATCACTCTTAGACCAAAAAACATGTATCCAATTTTTAGATTTGCAAGCACTCTGTTAAAAGCGAAATTTCGCAAACGAATCGAGTTACACGAAAAAAGCATTGTCAGCTATCGAGTGGGCTTAACCGACATCGATATGTTTTTAGAACTGAACAATGCGCGCTATCTAAACTATACCGAATTAGGCCGCTGGGATTACTCGCAACGGGTTGGTTTTCTTAAATTGATGAAATCAAGAAACTTGGGCGTTGCGGTCGGCGGAGCGAGCATCCGTTATCGCCGAAGAATTCCAATCTTCCGACGTTTTACAGTCACCACAGAACTGATTTGCCACGACGGTCGCTGGTTCTATTTCCTGCAGGAGTTTCATTGTCAAGAAACCATCTGTGCCTCCGCTCTAATGAAGGTCTGTGCGGTCTCCAAAGACGGGCTGGTGCCTTCGGCTGAAATCATAAAAGATATGGAACAAACGCTACCGTCTGATGTTCCTGATTGGGTGACGGCCTGGATAGAGGCTGAAGGGCAAAGACCTTGGCCGCCGTCAACCAGATAAAGCTGACAAACCCTTATCCCGGCCTCTCCGCAGGTTTTCTTAAGTAATTTATGTTAGACGGTTTTTCTGGCGACGGGCTGACAAAACTAGCGCTCTGAAGGGCCGTCGTTTGAATGATTCGAACAAGCCTTTCGACACTTGCGTCACCGATGATTAGGGCATTATTCGACTGCAATCAAAATTTTCCACAACCAATCCTGAGTTCGAATGGGATTCGCGAAAGGTTGAACTACAATTGACTGACAAAGACGTA
>CBDTWQ010000586.1:0-1674 GCA_965364115.1 uncultured Gammaproteobacteria bacterium
GCCCGCTTAGCTGAATACGAATTTTTATGCCGGTTAAATACCAAACCTTTGAACAACCTCTGAACGAACGCATTCGAATGTGTTTGCGGGTTGAGACCTTAATGAAACGTTTTCATTATTTCGAAGCACTCAAAGGCGACTGGAGTGCTTACAGTGCTTTGTTGACTATATTAGAAATAACCGCACTGCTCGAACGAGGCGATTTCAAGCAAGAGTTGCTGAAAGAACTCGATCGACAGCATGGCGCGCTTGAAGGGCTCGGCAAGCATCAAAACATTGACCAAAACAAACTCGATTCGATTCTAGCCAAGCAGAAAGCTGCGATGAATAGAATGCATCAACTCAACGGTAAACTGGGCGAGCATTTGAAACGCGTCGAATTTTTATTGGGAATCAGGCAACGCACCACGATTCCTGGCGGTTCTTGCGACTTCGATTTACCCCAACTGCGTTATTGGCTTAACCAGTCGCATGAACAGCGTGTGTTCGATTTAAAGGAATGGAGCGCGCCTTACATCGAACTTGAAGTGGTCATCGAGCTGCTGCTTAAAGTGTTACGCGATAGCGGAAATGAGCAATCATCGATCGCTGAGAATGGCTTTTATCAAGAATCCTTAGACACCAAGAAACCGACTCAACTGCTTCGAATCGATGTGGATGCGACGCGTTTGATATATCCGGAAATTAGCGCGGGTAAGCATCGATACTCAATACGCTTCATGAAGCCTCAAGCGCACGAAACCATGCCGATTCAAGTTAAAGAGGACGTGGAGTTTCGCCTGTCGCGCTGCACCCTTTAGATTGTTTCAGCGCGTTGATGATCGGAACATCTGCCGCTGGCAGTAGATAATCATCTATCTCAGCGATGCTGACCCAAGCCAACTCCTGGCCTTCACACGACGCCACCGCACCGTCATATCGGTGAACCTCCCAAGTATCTAGCAGCACTTTCAATTCGTCGTAGCAATGATAAACCTGAATCAATGGGTTGATAGCGACGGGGGTTATCCCTACTTCCTCTAGAAGTTCGCGCGCCAGAGCAGTTTGAATCGGTTCCGCTGGCAACACCTTACCCCCTGGAAATTCCCAGTGACCCTCGAGATGTTTGCCCTTTTGCCGTTTCGAAATCAAGAACTTCTGTTGATCGGTTGTTTGCCAGATGACGGCGACCGCAACGTGAAGGTAGTCATCCGTGATGTGATTCGGGTTTTCGATCGAGATGAGCGAATCAGCTGCGGTATTCGGCATTGATTTTGACATAATCGTAGGACAGGTCGGAAGTCCAGATTCGCGCATTGGCGCTGCCCGCATTCAGGTCGACAGTAATTTTAATTTCATCACGGTCCATCTCTTGCTGGCCGGCTTCTTCGCGGTAATTCGGGTCTGGCAAACCCTGTTTTAGCAAGCAAGTTTGACCCAAATAAAGGTCGAGTTGGTCAATCTCAAGTTGATCCACAGGTGCACGCCCGATAGCGGCCAGAATTCGGCCCCAGTTTGGGTCAGAGGCGAACATCGCAGTTTTCACTAGGGGTGAATGAGCGATTGTGAACGCAATTTCACGCGCATCATCGACGCTTAAGGCCTGTTTCACCTCGATTTCGACAAATTTAGTGGCGCCTTCGGCATCGCGAATGATCGCTTGAGCCAACAGCTGGAAGACTTCAGTCAGTGCAT
>CBDTWQ010000587.1:0-1674 GCA_965364115.1 uncultured Gammaproteobacteria bacterium
ATTTTCCTATGCCTGTTTTATTGGGCTAACGACATCTACATGTTCCTCTCTGATCCGCTCACTCAGCATTTTGATGAGCACACCACGATGATCGCGATCGACGTCGCATCACCGTTTCTAACTCCGTTTAAATTGGTCTTGATGCTGTCGGTTTTTCTGGCGATGCCGGTCATTTTGTATCAGCTTTGGGCGTTTGTGGCGCCGGGTTTGTATAGCAATGAAAAGCGTATAGCGGGGCCTTTACTGGTTTCCAGCATCATTTTGTTTTATGCCGGAATGGCCTTTGCCTATTATGTCGTGTTCCCGCTAGTGTTCGGTTTTTTTACCGCCATTGGCCCAGAAAATGTCCAAATTTCGCCTGATATCCGCAGCTATCTAGACTTTATATTAGCCTTGTTTTTCGGTTTCGGGCTTGCTTTCGAAGTGCCTATCGCGACGATTATTCTGGTGGCAATCGGTATTACGACGCCCGATAAACTGGCTCAAAAACGTCCCTATATTATTGTCGGTGCTTTTATCACCGGCATGTTGTTAACGCCACCCGATGTGATCTCGCAGGTCTTACTGGCATTGCCGATGTGGTTGCTGTTTGAGGCCGGTTTGGTCGCCTCCAGAATCATATTTAGAGATCGTCTAAAAGAAGATGCGGAATACGAGAATGACAATGACCTTGAAGACTCGGATGATCTTGATTCCCGGGATAAGGTTGATGAATCATCGTCTAAGGATTCAGACCGCGATCAAGGATTGAGCGATGAAGAGGTTGCCGCTGATCCCAAACAAGATAATGACACGCCCCTAAACAAGGCATAGTCGGCCTAGTGTTGCGGTGATGGTGCCGCGCCCCGATATTATTGATCAATCTGATTAATGACTAAAGGCCTACTCGATGAGAAGAGCTAACCGCTATATGTCAATCTCATAGCTCAATCCCATAGCTCAATCGACTGAGCCTTAATAATTCATCGTTCGACCCGATACCTTGGTTGTGAAATCGAACTTTCAAAGTTTTGCACTGGTGGCTTCGCTAGTGCTAGTGCCAGAAGCGACTTTCGGCTTTGAGCTGTTTGGCCAACAACTCGAATCAGCCAGTCGCGACCCCTTACGTGCCGCGGTTAGGCAGGCTGGGGTGACGCTGGTTCGTCAAGGAGGTGATACTCAGTTTTATGATATTTATGATAGCTCTGCTGTATTTAAAGGTTCGCGACGTCTTTATTTGGGTTTTGTCAAAAAAACTCAGCAATTTGCGTTTGCAGAATATGAATTCGAGGGTCTCGAAGTTACGTCTCTATTACAGGATCTAGTGTTAAAATATGGCGAGACCGAGATCGTCGATGGAGATTATATATCGGACAGGAGTTATCGTTGGCAACGCGATGGAATCCAAATAAAACTCCGCGCGGATTGGCCGCGCAACCAAATACAGTTGAGTTATAGTCACCCAGAGAATCTCTCTTTATTGAGATTGGAGCAGTCAGAGATGGTGCAGGCAGACATCGAGCAAGCAAAAATAGAACAAACTTCTGCTGAAACTGAGGTTTCAGTCTTTTAACTTCCGTCCATCCGCCGGCTAGTACCACCGGTCTTAAACGCCGTGTTGCTTTGATCGCCTGAGCTAAACTGTTGCTATTTGAGGATACTTATTCTGATGAATATAACTCGCTCAGCCGCACC
>CBDTWQ010000588.1:0-1673 GCA_965364115.1 uncultured Gammaproteobacteria bacterium
CTGATTGATTCAATCGGCGATATATTTTCTGATGCACCGGAGGAGGAAACGGTTCACAAGGCCTTTGCGGAAATGCGCGGAGGGCTCAAATGGCCAGTGCGCGGCAAACTGAGAAAACTCTATGGTCGGCAAAAAACCTTGTCTGATCTGCGTTGGCAGGGGGTCATGATCGAAGCACCTCGGGGACGTCATGTGAGAGCTGTTTCACATGGCCGCATCGCGTTTGCCGATTGGCTGCGAGGCATGGGCAATATCATCATCATCGACCACGGGAATTCCTACCTCTCTTTATACGGCCACAACGAAGCGCTGTTCAAATCAGCTGGCGCATGGGTTGAGGCAGGCGACATCATCAGCAGCATCGGAAATAGTGGTGGCCGAAGCAAGGCGGGGCTTTACTTTGAGATTCGAGGTAAAGGTAAACCACAAAACCCGACTAAATGGTGCGAGGCCGGCAAACATTGGGGTTGAGAGGACAAGGCAAAACGGACACAAGCTTATTGATCTCAACCGCTAACCGTCAGTAAACTGGCAGCAACGACAAGAATTGAGCCAATTTACAACTTTTAATCATTTATCTGGTCTACAATACGGAAGTATCTCACACACTGCCGACGCGACACCTCGGAGAAATTAATGCCGCAAAAACTTCGTATTTCCACCTGGTTTCTTAGTGGAACATTGCTGGGCTTATCCCTAGCCGTGGCTCATAGCGTCTTCGCTCTAAAAAATAGCGAAGAGATCCCTTTTGAAGATCTGCAGGCTTTCACCGAAGTCTTCTCCCGAGTCAAATCTGATTATGTTGAATCGGTTGATGACAAGAGTCTAATTGAAGATGCAATTCGCGGCATGCTCAACGGTCTTGATCCTCATTCATCTTATCTCAACACCAGTGAGTTCACCGACCTCAAAATAGGCACCACTGGTCAGTTTGGTGGCTTAGGCATCGAAGTGGGCATGGAGAATGGTTTCGTCAAAGTCATCTCGCCGATTGACGACACGCCAGCAGCACGCGCTGGCATCCTTGCGAGTGACTTGATCATCAAACTCGACGAAAAGTCAGTTAAAGGGTTGACCCTCAATGACGCCGTTAAAATAATGCGTGGCAAGCCCAACACTGACATTGATTTAACGATTGTTCGCGAGGGTGAAACAAAGCCGCTGGTAATCACTATCACGCGTGAAATTATCCGCGTTAAAAGTGTCAAGAATCGCATGCTTGAACCAGGCTTCGGCTATGTTCGAATCACTAATTTTCAATCTCGAACTACCACCGATTTATTAAAAGCAGTTTCTGAATTACAGAAAGAGTCGCGCCTCAAGGGTTTGGTGCTCGACCTTCGTAACAACCCGGGCGGCGTGCTAAACGGTGCGGTTGGCGTATCAGACGCGTTCATCGACAAAGGTCTGATCGTTTACACCGAGGGCAGACTGAGTGACTCTAGTCATCAATATACCGCCACTCCTGGCGATAGTTTGAACGGAGCACCTTTGGTCGTATTGATTAATGGTGGTTCCGCATCCGCCTCAGAAATTGTCGCAGGCGCGATGCAAGACCATAGTCGAGGCATCATTCTGGGTACCAAGTCGTTCGGCAAAGGCTCAGTGCAAACCATTCAAGAGCTGCGCAATGGCTCCGCGGTGAAGCTAACCACTGCGCGTTATTTCACTCC
>CBDTWQ010000589.1:0-1671 GCA_965364115.1 uncultured Gammaproteobacteria bacterium
CATTTGAACGGCATTCAAAGCTGGCAAGTTGCAGCGGATGGAGGTGTTAGCAATGTTCACAAATATTAATATTTCCGCTTTTATGAGAGCCCTCACGCTGGCTGTTGTGACGGGTGTCTTTTCAGGCGTCTCAGCGGCGGCCGAATACGGCGGGCCATACAACTTCGGCACCAACGCAACTAATGCCGACATAGCAAAACTCGATATCGATGCCATGCCGGACGGTCGAGGGCTACCCGCCGGCAGCGGCAATTACGAAACGGGTAAGTCGGTTTATGTTGCAAAATGCGCGGCCTGCCATGGCCTCGATTTAGCCGGTGTGAAAGACACCGGTGCAGCTGCGTTAATCGGGGGCCGAGGGTCTTTGGCTAGTGGAAAGCCGAAGAAGACGGTTGAGAGTTATTGGCCCTATGCTTCGACCGTGTTTGACTACGTGAAACGCGCGATGCCATTTAATGCACCGGGTTCGCTGAGCAACGATGAAGTATATTCGGCGGTGGCCTACGTGCTTGGCGAGGCCAATATTTTTGCTAAATCAGCAACCCTGAATGCAAAAACGTTGCCTAAAATCGAAATGCCGAATGAAGATGGGTTCATTGCCGACGCTCGGCCCGAGGTGTTTAATTCCGAGTAGACTAGCGCTATTTTCAAGCAGCGTAAGGCTGACCGTGTGCGGAGATTCGTGCACTGTCAGTCGATCTTACCTTCATGAGTATTTGGAAGCGCGAAAGCGGTGGCGGGTGCGGATAGTCAGCAGTAGCGAGAATATTAGCGGTGATTACGACAGTTTTGAGGATAAAAAGGGCACCCAGAACAGCAAGGTGATGCCAATAACACAAAGCTCGATACGGCTGATTGTGACATAGCGCCTGCGCAACGCACCCTCTGCATCTGCGGCACGTACTCGCGACATGATGTAGTCGAACAGCATCACCACAATTAGCAGCGGTGCCATCACCGGTGAGATTATTGTCGTCAGCAGAAACCATAAGTTGTGCCTATCAGCGGCCTGTGAACTGGGGATCAAGATTTCGATCAACGGAAACAAAATATTGAGAAGCGCCAGGGCGAGTAAGGCAACGCGCAGGAAACCCAGCGCGTGTAACAGTTTTTCATCGTTTGATTTCATGGGTCGCGATTGTGCCAGAAAACTGCAGCTGTCACCGTCATTTACGGGTTTGCGGTTAAATTATTCGAGCTGTCGCCAAAGCTTGTCCAGTTCTTGTTGCCAGACCAGTTGCTTTTCGGCTTTCTGAAATTTTATTTTACGTGCCTTGTCAGCTTTCAGTAATGATTCCAGCTTGTCGATTCTCAACAGGCATGCTTCCTCCCAGCTGCTTTGGTCCATGCCAGCCTGGCTCGCACCGAGTTCGGTTAATCCAGCATCTGAAATCTCAGGTATGTCTTTGCGCCTTCCATCTCCCAAATTCTGATAAAAGTCATCCAGCGACTGATCCTCGATCAACTTTCCATCGCGAATTACCCAGAATCGATTCGCTACATTTTCCAGAAAACGGCGGTCATGACTGGTTACGATAAGCGTGGTATCCGATTCATCAAGCTGTCGCTCAAGTTGTTCTCTGCCCTGCAAATCGATGTGGTTGGTCGGTTCATCTAGGATCATCAAATTCGGGCTGATCAGTCGAATCAATGCAAACATCAATCTTGATT
>CBDTWQ010000590.1:0-1669 GCA_965364115.1 uncultured Gammaproteobacteria bacterium
TCATCCTCTTCCCAGTTTTTCATAAACAGGCCTTCAACCTCAAACCCTTGCTGCAGCAAGAGATAAGCTGAAACGGAGGAATCTACGCCGCCGGACATTCCAACAATTATTTTTTCGGCTTTTGACATGAGTGATTCTGAAATATGGCTATCGAGAATTAAGGTTATCAAAAACTAATGAGTTAATTGAAGTTCACCAAGATTCAGCTATTGCTATCAGCAGAAAGCGTGATTGATGACGTTCAACGGGAAGCTTAGCCCATTTAGGAGATCTTCAACACACTGCAACACCATAGGCGATCGATGTTGATCTTTAGTGGCCAGAATTTCATCGTAGCTCATCCACTCTGCGGCGATAATCCCTTGATCAAGGTTACCTTCCACAAGCGCTCCCGCCTGGCCGCTAAATGCAAAGCGAATATAGGTTCGTTCTGCTGAGACCTGATGGCGATAAACGCCTTGAAATGCGATCGGTTGAAACTGATAACGAGTCTCCTCGAGAGTTTCTCGAATCACCGCATCGATCAATCCTTCATTGGGTTCCAAATGCCCAGCAGGCTGGTTGTATAACTCCTCGCCCGAAATGTCTTCTTTGACCATCAGGAAACGATTGTCGCGCTGGCAAAGCGCCGCCACGGTCGCATGAGGTTTCCAAATAGGCTGGTTCATATCAACTATCTCTTTTCAAGAGATGCCACTTCAACGACTTGTCTTCATCGACTGCCACCATTGCGCCAAGCCTTGCGCATTCAGTTTAAGATCAATATCGAGCAAGCCAGCAATCTCTTGACGGCTGGAATCATCACTAGTTTCATCCAAGACTAGCTGCAGTAGGGCCTGATGAAGGGCTTGTTCCGACGCCGCATCATCTGGCGCAATGCGCTTGCAGAGGTCGACAAATTGATCAATCCACTGCTTCAAACTGGGGCCATGGCGCTTCGGGTCCTGCAACTCACCGAAATGAGTTAGATACATCGTTTTCGGCTGATAAGTCAACAGTTTATCGATCGACAGTGACAGCGCTATCGGATCAAATTGTACTGGTGAGGTGGTTGGTATTAACCCGCGGTGGATGGATTTTAACGCGGGATAGGCGATGCCAAAGGTATCCCCGGTAAAAATGCCATTGCTCTGCTGGTCGACAATGCAAAAGTGATGACGTGCATGGCCCGGGGTGTCGATAAACAGCAATTCACGATTGCCCAAGCAGATCGAGTCCAGATCATTAGCGATTAAAACTCGATTTTCGTCCACCGGTTTTATTTCTCCATAGAGCTGCTTGAATCGAGCTTCTCCATAGACTTGAGTTGAACCCTCGATCAATTTTTTCGGATCGATTAAATGTCGGGCACCTCTGGGGTGAACCACTAACGTGGCTTGCTTGAATTCAGCCATCATGTGGCCTGCACCGCCCGCGTGGTCAAGGTGAATGTGCGTCGGAATCACGTATTTAATTTGTTCTCGAGCAACCCCCAATTCAGTCAAAACGGTCATCACTCCATCAAGAGTGTGTTGAGTGCCGGTTTCAATTATCGCGAATTCGTCGCCTGCACGAAGCAGATAGATCGCAGCAAACTGGCCACGAACGTAACCGCTGTCGATACAAAGGATATCTTCTTCGAGCGCCTCCACCCGAGCCATTAGGCGTCCTGATCGGCCATAAACAACCA
>CBDTWQ010000591.1:0-1669 GCA_965364115.1 uncultured Gammaproteobacteria bacterium
TTGATCGGAACTGAAACGGGCTGTGTTAAGAGCAGCCCTAACATCACAAGAGGTCGCTGGCGTAATGGCGCTTTGACCCTCCATGTGGTTAGAGCATCACTTTTCAACGGCTTGGGTCAAGATAATGCCTTGGACAGAATAACCGTGCAAGATCCGACTGATTTACAAGAAGCGGTTATTTTGCCAACTGGCGACTTCGTGCCACTCCGTGATGATCGCAATGGTGATGGTCAAATTCGCTTTGAAGATTTCGAAGTTTACGGTGGCATGAGGGCGTCTAGCTCTACCGATTTTGTCTACGAAAGCACTTTGTTCTGGCATTGGAAGAGCGTTTGTTATGGCGATTCGCGATGGGAAGAGATACATGAAAGCAGAACCCAGGGCGCTTATTGGGGTGACTTTAGTGACTTCCTCGCGCTGAATGGTTTCGGTTCGATTCAAGAACTAGTCGATCGAATCGAAGCGTTGCAAGGCTGTGCCGCTGCAGGAAACCAGGAGTGCAAAGACGAGCTAGCGCTATTGGAAAATATGTATGAATTGGCGGTAATCACACAACCCGGTGAAGAGGTGCCAGAATTGATCACAGGAGGCGGCACCGGCAATGGAGACGGAACCGAATCCTTCACTACGCGTAACATTATGGAAGGTAGTGCAGAAAATGTGACGATCACCTCAGGGCCGAATAGCAAACTGGGTCGGCGCACCTGGATTGATATTAAGAACGAATAGCACTGATCCGTTTCGCAACGGAAATTTGTTAGCCAAAAAGCCGAACCCCGAAATCTGTCGGGGTTCGGCGCTTTTAGCGATAAGCTAAGTTTGATAGCCCCCACAGTAACCCTGACCCCGAGCATTCTAAGCGTAACGAATGATCAGCTTGATCAAAATTAGGTTTAAGCAAGATTCACTTAAAGCAATGTTCAGTGTCGCTCAACACCGTTTTCCAGACGTTTAAGCAGATCTCTCGACGTGGCTTTTGCAGTTTCGCGAGTCGTTCGACATAGTCAAAAAAAACTTCAAAATTATGATCCATTGCTTCCAGCATGTTTAAAAACTCAGCGCTTCGAGCTTGATAAGTTGAAACCGAGCCAAGCTTGGCGTTATTCAGGCCTGATTCGAACCACTGAGTGAACCCGGTTTCTATTTCAAAATCTTTTGCTAACGCGGCATGCTGTGTCTTGGCGTTGATAAGGCGTTCTTTTTTTTGCTGACGTTTTTCTGCGATGCTGAGCTGGCTGCCGTAAATTTCGTCGAGCTTCAGGCGAGTGCTTTCCATCAATTGATTCACTTGTTGCTGATATTCTCGAAAGTGGCGCAGACGCTCGATTGAGTTGTTTTTTTGCTGCGCTTTTAGCCATCGCTCGGTGCCCGCCTGTTGCACCGCGGTTGCCAAGGACTCGTTAAATCGGCTGTCGCCGTCGATATAAACTCGCTGATGGGTCAGTTCGTGGAAAATTAGACCGGCGAGTCGATGCTCGGGCCAGTTAATGAAACTGCTCAACACCGGGTCGTCAAACCACCCCAGTGTCGAGTAGGCCGGCACCGGGCCAATGTAAGTGTCATATCCGTCTTCGCGCAGCTGTGTGGCATAGGTTTGCAAGCGGTTGAAATCAAAGTAGCCTCGATAACTGGCGCAGCCCACTAGCGGATAACACCATTGATGCAGTTG
>CBDTWQ010000592.1:0-1666 GCA_965364115.1 uncultured Gammaproteobacteria bacterium
ATGGTGGTGCTAGCCCCGATGGTTAAAGCGCCACTGATTTCGCCGTTCAATTCCCGTATCGAATTCTCCATCTCAGCATATATATCAAAAATACGCTCGGCAAATTCGGCGACTCGTTCGCCCGCAGGGGTCAAGCTAACTTTGTTATGGGTGCGGTCGAACAACCGAGTGTTGAAGTATTCTTCAAGCTGCCGAATCTGAAAAGTCACGGCTGGCTGCGTCATATGCATGGCTTCGGCGGCTTTAGTGAAACTTAACAGCTTCGCTACAGTTTGAAAGACTTTGAGCCGACGGTCGCTCATGGAATGCACCAGCATTTAAACAAGGGTCGTCATTATATAATGTTTTTATGCACGCCCCCAGCTTTGATAAAAATAATTTATCAATAACAAGGAATCGATAACTGTCTACGCTATCGCGAAAATAGTTGTAATCGGGCAGATCACAACTATTCTTCATAGATAGCACTTATCACTAAAACACCTTTGTAGATAGAGAAATCTAACAATTGCAACATAGATCAGAGATTACCATGCGTTGTTTAATACTCCTGAGCCTGATTATTTCCACCTCGTTGAGCGCCGCTTCAATTCAAAAGTGGGTCGATGAGGAAGGCACCGTCCACTATGGCGATGCACCCCCTATGCTGACAAAAACCGAATCGGTTCGAGTGCAGCGAGCAACAACCAATCCGGGTAAAGCGCTGCCTCGGCTAAACAATTCGAACAACGCGGCGACAAAACCCACCGCAGCTAAAAAACATAAACTACCTAAAGATCAGGCCAAAAAAGCGTGCGAAAGAGCGCGGGGAGACCTTGAGATCATTAATCAGAACAGCCAGATCAAGATAAGGATGGCCGATGGCACTTCTCGCTACATGAGCACCGCAGAAATTGACGCGCGCAAAGTAGACACCAAAGCCGATGTCAAAAAATATTGCTAGATCGCCTTGGGTCAACCAAGACGGCGAATTGAAAGCTAGCTTTAAACAGTAACCAAATCTACGCTACCTGCTTGAAATCGGCTGAAACACCGACATAACATTAATAGTCCTTAATTTTTATCTCGCATCTCTTATAATGCGCCAAATTCATCAATTAGGCGCACACCGCTCATGAAGGCTTCTCGTTTCCACCTCGCCACTTTAAAAGAAACGCCGGTCGATGCTGAAATCATCAGCCATCAACTAATGCTGCGCGCAGGGATGATTCGCCGGCACGCATCGGGCATCTATAGTTGGCTGCCTCTAGGTTTGCGCGTATTGCGAAAGGTGGAACAAATTGTTCGCGAGGAGATGGATCTTGCGGGTGCTCTAGAGTTACTGATGCCGTCTTTTCAACCGGCTGAACTTTGGCGAGAGTCGGGGCGCTGGAATCAATTTGGGCCTGAACTATTGCGCCTCCAAGATCGACACGCGCGCGATGCTTGCCTCGGCCCAACACATGAAGAGATCATCACCGACATCTTTCGTCGCGAGGTCAACAGTTACCGACAGCTTCCGCTCAATCTATATCAAATTCAAACCAAGTTTCGTGATGAAATCAGGCCCCGTTTTGGCGTCATGCGCTCGCGAGAATTCATTATGAAAGATGCTTATTCATTTGACACCAACCCGGCAGGAATGCAGCAATCATATGACAATATGTATCAGGCTTACGTCAAAATC
>CBDTWQ010000593.1:0-1663 GCA_965364115.1 uncultured Gammaproteobacteria bacterium
GCCAGTCATTTCTGTGCCGTTGCAGGTTTTTCTTGAGGCGCCAAATTCTCACGCGGATGGGTGGTTGTCAACCGCGATCGTGCAGGTTTTCAGTTGCTTGCCGCCGGTTGCTGTCGTATCGATTACACAGTCGCGGTGATAAACTCTCTCTTTCATTTGCGACAACTGGATGTATTCCTATATTCAATCGTTATAACTGGCAATTGTGTTTCGAAAGGCGGGATAATAGCGGCCATGGAAATCGACAGCTTAGCGTGTTGAAATCCGAAGCAAATACTTTTTAATCATCTCTGAGGTAAGAGCAGTATGATTTTGGATCGCGTAAGTCGCGGCATAAAGGTGCCCGACGACATTAATGTGGTGGTGGAAATTCCATCGCAAAGTGACCCGATCAAATATGAGGTGGATAAAGAAACGGGCGCGCTGTTCGTCGATCGTTTCATGGGCACCGCAATGCACTACCCATGCAACTACGGTTATATTCCGCAGACTTTGTCAGAAGATGGCGACCCAGCTGATGTGTTGGTTATTACGCCGATTCCAGTGATCAGCGGCTCAGTGATTCGAGTCAGGCCGCTGGGCATTCTGCAAATGACCGATGAAGCTGGCAAAGATGCCAAAATCATCGCTGTGCCGGTTAATAAGCTAACCAATATATATTCCAAAGTGCACTCACTGGCAGACCTTCCTAAAGGCCTTCTCGATTCGATCTCCCATTTCTTCGAACACTACAAAGACCTCGAGCCCGGCAAGTGGGTGAAGGTTGAAGGGTGGGGCGATGCAGACGAGGCTCGGCAGGAAATCCTCGACAGCATCGCTCTCTATGAGGCGACGCCTAACCCCGCCGAGAATTGATCCGTAAGTAGTTCTCGCGGTATGAAAGCTCGGCGCTCATTTTTAACGTTATTTGTTTCAATTATCAGCTCTTAGGGTTAAAGAGTTATTGGATTGTAGAACGAAGTAGGCATCAATTAAGGCATGCAATGATGTATTGATTGATGTTTATGAGGCGTTCTAATCCGAATAACTCTGAGCAAAGATGATGATTGCTGTGCTCGGGCCATCGCGTTTTGCGACATTGGGTGATTCTGGGCCTGACGCGGCGGCAACAATTTCGTCGCCTAACTCTGTCGGAAAGATAATGGTTTTGGTCGATACCTCGCTCAAAGACTACTTAACGCTTGGGTGGAATGTCGGCATAGCGCGCTGTTTTTAAGACAGGCCATACGGCTGCGAGGCTAAAAGGCACGATCAGGAAAATCAACTCATAGTCCCAATGCTGGGCGATCACGCCGAATAGCGGCGGGGCTAAAAGAATGCCGCCATAGCCGATTGAAGTCACGATCGAGACCGCGATGCCACTGGGAATTCCCGGTAGATTGCCGGCGGCTGAGACCGCGATCGGAAATAAATTCGCCATCCCAAGCCCGGCGATAAAAAACCCTGCGATGATAGTCAGTTGTGAGGTGCTGAGCGCTAATATTAAAAAACCTAAAATCGCGATGATCACTGAGATGCGCAAGGTGACGACAGAACCGTGTTTTTGCCGAATTGAGTCGCCTAAAAAACGCATGATCGCCATCGCGGTTGAGGTTGCGGCAAAGCCCATTCCGGCGAAGGTCAGATCGAAGTCGCGTTCTTCATTCAGGAATAAAGCGCTCCA
>CBDTWQ010000594.1:0-1662 GCA_965364115.1 uncultured Gammaproteobacteria bacterium
ATGACGGCGCGATTAGCAGGAAAGGTTGAACGGCGTGGTGAGCATTGATCCCAAAAATCGTGATTAAACTTAACCCCAGTCATAGTCTCAATACGTTGCCAGGTGCTTTGCAGCATTTGCCGCATCGCTTCTGGCATGGGTTGATCCGAGTCAGGAGCTAACCCGCCTAACAGACGTTGAACCGAGATCTTTCCATCAAGCGCGTCGAAAAGCTGCCGCCGAACTGGCTCGAAGCCCCAGCACCAACTACACATTGGATCATGCACATAAAATAAACTATTCTTCTTCATTGCCCAGCCATCAGATTTTGAATAATCGTTTTACAAGTCTCAACACTTTTAATTCCAGCAACGCTTTTGCCGGCTTGCCAGTAGTCCTTTTCTCCACTGTCATCGAGCGATGAGCGTTTAAGTTGCCAAATCGATTTTAGTCCATAGAACATGCGCATCCAATGTTTGGTCTTATTTCCCGACAGCATCCATCGCGAGAACCAACCTAAGCGGGTGCCACTGCGTTTGATGAAATCAGTATTGATCACCGATACGGGAATTCCGGTGACCCGCTCCGAGAGAACAATGTCGGTTTCGTCAGCGTCTAGAACGGCTTGTTTATAAACATTACTAGTGCGACATTCATCGCTGGCGATGAAGCGTGTGCCCAATTGACAGGCGGCATATCCAGTTGCCATTGCCTCGCGGAAATCACCATTGTCGCCAACGCCTCCAGCACAAACCAATGGCACATTGAGTGCTTTCAACTCTTCATAAAGTTCAATCATTGATTTTGAACCGGCGTGCCCTCCAGCTCGGTTATTGACGCAGATTAAACCATCGGCACCGTTGTCTAAGCCAATTTTAGCCCATTTCAATTCCGTCACATCGTGATATACGAGACCACCGACCGCGTGAACTCGCTCTGCCACCCAATCAGGTTTACCAAGCGAGGTTACGAAAAACCGGATGCCCTCCTCCAGCGCGATGTCGATCCACTCAGACATTCGCTGATGATATTTCTTCGATGATTTCTCGATCAAGGCGTTCATCCCGAGCGGGCGATCGGTTAAACGACGCATATATTGAATCCCTTCGCGATATTGATGGCCGTGAACGTAAGTCAAAGAAATAGGCTGTAAAATGCCAATTCCTCCGGCCTCGGAGACCGCGGCGGTGAGTTCCGGATTGCTGCAGGGGTACATTGGCCCCCCGATGATTGGGTGTTGGATGCCAAGTTGTCGACAAAAAGAGTCTGCATTTTTAGTTAAATCGGCGTTCATCAGGTTTTATATCCAATTAACCAAGTGGCTCGTACGCGGGTGACTGCTTCACCACTTTCGTCTGTGAGTTCTGCCTCGACCTCACAAGGCGTGCCCTCTTCCAATTGATCGGGGACTTTAAAGCTTGATACAGCGGTTAACTTGCCTCGCGCCTTTTTGATGTAATCGGCACGAATATCCAAAACGATGCCGCGCATGTTGCCAGACAAAGCCGACAAGACCGCCAGCCCGGTTGCTATTTCCCCAAGATTAATTAGGGCTATTGCATGAATCGAACGCAAATGATTCCGAACTCGGCGTCTATCGCGAAGGCTGACTTTGGTATATCCGGGCCTTAATTCTTCTACAGAGGCACCGATGGTGCCACTGTAGGGCGCCATCCAGCCCAA
>CBDTWQ010000595.1:0-1661 GCA_965364115.1 uncultured Gammaproteobacteria bacterium
CAACTGAACACCCTCGCGGAATTAGAGCTGGATCCCCCGCTTACCCGGCCCTTTTCATTTGTTCGTCAGCGACAAAAGTTTCGAGCTTCAGTGATGGAAGAGTTGCTTGATTTTGCGCAGGCGTATTTTCATAAAAACCGATAGTATTCGCTGCCCAGGACGCAGGATGAAAGCTTATGTTTAAAATTCTTCAACAGTGGTATCAACGCCACTTTACCGATCCGCAAACGGTTATTTTTGCTTTTATACTGATCGTCGGTAGCTTGCTCGTTTTTTCATTGAATGCGCATCTAATGCCCATTTTAATCGCGGTTATTCTGGCCTATCTAACTGAGGGGCTTGTGTCTTGGATGAAGACGGTCAATTTCAACCGAACCCTTGCGGCTAGTATCGTCACCACTTTGATGGTGGCCTTTATTCTGATCGCATTTTTCGTGCTGTTGCCATTGCTCTCGCGGCAAATTAGCGAGTTGTTCAGAGAGATGCCCAACATGTTGGCGCGTGGGCAACAGGCGTTGTTGCATTTGCCTGAGGAATATCCTGATGTGATATCTGCCGCGCAAATAGAAGATCTACTGGCGCTGGCTCGAACCGAGCTCACTTCCTTCGGACAAAAAGTGGTGAGTTTGTCGTTATCTTCGGTAGCGAGTGTCATCACCTTCTTGGTTTACATGATCTTACTGCCGTTAATGGTTTTTTTCTTTCTTAAAGACAAGGAAAAGATCATTGCTTGGGCATCGGACTTTTTACCAGAAGAACGTCGCTTATTGCACAAGGTCTGGGCGGAATTGGACGTTAAAATAGCCAGTTATATTCGAGGCAAAGCTTTTGAAATTCTGATTATCTGGTTGGTTTCGTTTTTTGCGTTTACGGTGATGGGTTTAAATTATGCGATGTTATTAAGCCTTGCGGTTGGCTTGTCAGTTATCGTGCCGTTTGTCGGCGCCACCGTGGTCACCATCCCGGTTGGCTTAATTGCCTATTTTCAATGGGGATTTGGTTCAGAGCTAGGCTGGTTAATGGCGATCTATGCGTTTATACAGTTTCTCGATGGCAACGTGCTAGTGCCATTATTGTTTTCCGAGGTTGTCAATTTGCATCCGGTGGCGATTATCGTCGCGGTGGTCTTCTTTGGCAGCGTCTGGGGCGTTTGGGGTGTGTTTTTCGCAATTCCGTTAGCGACGCTGATTCAGGCGATCATCAAATCCTGGCCGTCGGTTGTTGTGCCGGTTGAGCCGGTTCCATAACGCAAGCTTGGTAGGCGATCCGTCGAAACCTTGAGGGGCGAAACGTGGGGGATTGGAACAGATGCTTCTCAACTCGAGATTTGGGCGCTTAGGTTCGATCAATCACTGCAATTTTTGATTGGCTTTACGTCGCTGCAAAAAGTCGTGGTCTGGCGTAACGTTTCTTTATAAGATACACGCTCTCTCACCCACCAAAAACGAAGGTAAAATCATGTTCGAAGGCAGTATTGTCGCCTTAACCACTCCGATGCTGAGTAATCGCGATGTTGACTATCCCGCGTTGGAGTCGCAGATCGAATTTCATCTGCGTGAAGGCACCAGTGCGATTGTTATCGCTGGCACCACCGGCGAATCAGCAACCTTGAACCCTACCGAACACTGTGATTTGCTGAACCGTAGCTATGAAATCATCAA
>CBDTWQ010000596.1:0-1661 GCA_965364115.1 uncultured Gammaproteobacteria bacterium
TCTAGCGAATCGTGGTCGGCGACAAAGTGACCTGGTTTTACTTCGTTTAAAATAGGCACATAGTCGAACATGCCTGCTGCTAGTTTGCTGGGTAAAAAACGCAGCGCTGCTTTGGGATCGGTTGGTGAGGGTAGCTCGCCAGGAAGGCGATGCGATTGTGCTTGCCGTTGTCGCTGACGTTCGATCAACGGGTCGGGGATTGGCACTGCGGCAATTAACGCTTGGGTGTATGGGTGCTGTGGCTGTTGGCAGATGGTCACACTATCGGCGAGTTCTACGACACGCCCCAAGTAAATCACGATGATTCGGTCGGACATCTCTTGCACCACTGACAGGTCGTGCGAGATGAACAACATCGACATGCCGAACTCCTGTTGTAAGCTTTTTAGCAACTCGATAATTTGCGCCTGAATCGACACGTCGAGTGCGGACACTGCTTCATCACAGATGATTAATTTGGGTCGATTGATCATCGCTCGCGCGATACCCACTCGTTGGTTCTGGCCGCCTGATAACTCGTGCGGATATCGATTGGCCAGTATTGCTTCAAGGCCAACACGCTGCATCATGTGGTGCACTATTTGGTTGCGCTCATCGCGTTTTAGTTCGGCTCTGAAGCTGCGCAAAGGCTCGGCGATTGAGTCAGCTATTGTCATTCGCGGGTCAAGACTGGCTAGAGGATCCTGAAACACGATTTGTAAATCTTTGCGGGCTGCGATCATCTCGCGACGATTGAGTGCGCTGAGATCGGTTCCTAACCAACTGACCGAACCGCCATTAGTTTTGATCAACCTCAGCACGGCGCGAGCCAGCGTTGACTTGCCACAACCGGATTCGCCGACAATCCCCAATGTCTCACCTTGGTGCAGAATAAAACTAACACCGTCTACTGCTCGCAATGCCACGCTGCGCTTAAAAAAGCCATGACCAACCTTGACCGGGAAATGAACTTTTATATCACGCGCAACCAGCAGTGGTTTTGAATCGCTCACTTTGCGAACTGCCTTGGTTGAATCGAGTCTTGGCATGGCATTTAAAAGACGTTTTGTATAGTCGTGCTGCGGTTGTGCGAAAATTTCTTCGACCGTGTTTTGTTCCACGAACACACCTGATCGCATCACCAACACGCGGTCGCACATGCGCGCCACCACGCCCATGTCATGGGTGATAAGCGCGACTGCGGTTCCATGTTCATGCTGCATTTCAGTCATCAAATCCAGCACTTCAGCTTGGACCGTGACATCTAGCGCGGTGGTGGGTTCGTCAGCGATCAGTAGCTTTGGTTTGCATAGCATCGCGATCGCAATCATGACTCGCTGTCGCATGCCGCCAGACAATTCATGCGGATATTGTTTCAACCGGCGAGCAGCGTCAGGAATTCTGACTCTATTTAACCAATCAAGGCAGATCAGCGTTGCCTCTTTGCCACGCATGCTGCGATGTACATTCAACACTTCGCTCATCTGTTTGCCAATTGGTAAATGGGGCGTTAGGGCGGTCAGCGGATCCTGAAAAATCATCCCGATATCATCACCCCGAATTCGGTTTAGCTGACTGGTTGGTAGGTTCAATATTTCCTCGCCGTTTAATTGAACCGAACCTTCCGCATCACCATTTTTTGCGAGCAAGCCCAGCGCTGCCATAAACAACTGACTCTTACC
>CBDTWQ010000597.1:0-1661 GCA_965364115.1 uncultured Gammaproteobacteria bacterium
TAGCGGCGCGAAATGAGCGTATCGCCAATCAGTATGATCACGGTGACGACGCCGGCAAGCAAGGCACCACCGGCCAGTGATACGATGTTGACCATCGATTCGGGGCTGGGTCCGAGCGGAGTTTGATTTTCCGCGGTCACCCAGATTACCCGCGCGGTAATCAACAGCACATCAACCACTAGACTGCTCGCCAGCAACAGTGCGCCGACCTGGGAGCGATCCCCTAGCTTGAGTCCGGTTGCAATCAGGTTAATCAGGATCGCAATCGTTAAAATCCAAACATTGTGGTGGCTGGCGCTGTCGATATCTCCCATCACGAAGGCGAAGGTGAAACTTAATGCCAGAATGATGATAAACCCAAAAACGACCCTTTCCAAGTTCATAAGAAGCCCTGTTAATTGTTATAAATCAATAGCTAAGAAGATATAGGTCTCTAGGCATCTTATCGGCTACTAATTAAAAAAGCCCAGGTTCGGAGACAAACGCCGGACAAAAAGTATAACAGGGATGCGCTTCCCGATATTTCTTTTTCGGGGCTAACAACTTCGCTATGGCTGATACATCAGCTTAGGGCTTTTCAGGTTTCTTCCTATGGTTAGCCATCAGCCGTTTGAACTTGGTCTGAATTTTGGCTTTAACTTCAGAAAAATCGGGGGTCAGGTCTTTCCAAATCATATCTGAAACTGACCTCGCTGCCATCGGGATAATCAACAAAGAACCATGAGCCTTGTTGTCATAGCGGCATTCAATTTTGTGGCCATTTCGGTCCATTTCGCTGCCCAGCAGATTGACGAAATTGGCCTGTTGCCACCGAGCCTTAATGGTCAGACACCAACCGAGCGGTTAGTTAATTATCATGGCGCGATCATGAGGGATGGTTACGAGAGTTATCAGGCAATCTGCATTGGCGGGCATCTGCTCTAGCGAACGGGCAAAATCCCGGACCGTTGCCGTCGTGATCGACGGCATGAGCTTCATTCGTCCGGTTAAATTAGGAGACATCCTCTGCGGCTATGCCGAGATTCTGGAAGAAGAGACCTCAATTGAAGATTAACCTCGAGACCTGGATAAATCGAGACCGTTCACGCAACACGGTGAAGGTCACCGAAGCCCAATTCAAATTTGTTGCGCTCGGTATCGAGGGTCGTCCGCGCCCGACTCCCAATGCCTGAACGGTTTTCTCTGACCCGTTGAAGGGGTTTTATTCTTAATCAGGGTGAACCATCAATATCGGGATTTTTTCCTGCTCAGCCAGCTTGTCGGCGATGTTGCGGAAAAAGAAACGGGTTACGCCAACCCGACCACGGGTGGACATCGCGACCAGGTCGATGCCTCTGTTGTTAATGGCACGCGATATTGCGGCCACCGGATCCTTGTTGAAACTGACCTTAATCGCAACCTGGTAACCGGCGAGCTCGAGTCGGCTGACTAATGGGGTCAGTTCAGTCTTTACGTGAGCACTGATGCTATCTTCTTGCTGAGTCGCGTAGATCGGGTGCAGCGTCGGTTTGACCGACTCATTGCCCGGCAACGGAGTATAACCAGCACCCAGATCCGGTCTGCCAAAGCCGGCGCTACCCGGTGGATTGGTAATATAAAAAAGTAACAGTTCGACATCTCCGGGGGCGAAGAATTTTTCAACACTGGCGACAATCTTCAGG
>CBDTWQ010000598.1:0-1660 GCA_965364115.1 uncultured Gammaproteobacteria bacterium
TTTTATCAGGCTGAAATCGAATCGGAGTTTTTCGATTGATGCCCTAACTTATTGTTGATACGGAGATATCTTGAAGTTGGAGAAAAATGACCCTTTCAGGCGATCTGTCGGACATGTGCTTGAGGTGATTGGTGAGGGCTGGTCTTTACTAATTGTTCGTGAAGCGTTTCTTGGCACTCGACGGTTTGAGGAGTTCCAAGGTCGACTGGGTATCGCACGAAATATTTTAACCGCCAGGTTAAAAAAACTATGTGCTGCCGAAATTTTGGATCGAGTGCCGGTTAAACAAGGAGCCAAGCGCCACGAATATCGCTTGACCGACAAAGGCCGAGATATGATGCCGCTATTGATTGCGCTCACCCAGTGGGGTGATAAATGGGTCTTTGGCGAAGATCAAAAACCGTTGATCTTCCTAGACCGCGAATCTGAAAACCCGATTCAACCAGTTGCCGTTTTTTCGGCACAAGGTCAAGCGCTGCGCCCACGTGATATTTGGGTACGTCCTGGCCCCGGGGCGACCGCTGCCACTCGGCAACGAATTGATGATCTTAATGCGCAAGGACGCGAGCGCTTGGATGATGAGTAAGTCCGAGGATCGGCGGCTAGACTGCCCAGTTGGAGAGAAGGCCTGTGAATGGTTGGACGAAGTGGCTAGGCTCAGGCAACAAATTGAGGAGCTGTCAGAGCTAGTCGCAACTGATGCGCTGACCGGTTTGTTTAATTTTCGTCACTTCAAAACAGTGCTTCGGGCGGAGATGGATCGCTCCAAGCGAAGTGGCATTCCGACCAGTTTAGTGTTGCTCGACATCGATCATTTTAAGGCGGTGAACGATACCTATGGCCATGAGGCTGGAAACCTTGCGCTCAAACACTTAGCCGAAATTTTGCTCGGTGAAGTGCGCACCACCGATATCGTTTGTCGTTATGGTGGAGAAGAGTTTGCGATGATTTTTCCGGAGACACACCTCAATCTTGCGGTTAAGGTGGCCGATCGAATTCGACTGCGGATCGCCAGCTCGCCGGTCGTCGTTGATCAACAGGAAATTGGAATGACGGCGAGTATGGGCGCCAGTGTTTATATGAAAACCAGTGTCTTAGACATTGATGACTTTGTTGATTCGGTTGACAAATACCTTTATGAAGCAAAACAGTCGGGGCGCAACTGTATTTGTCACATCGACTATGCCGATTTGCGAGTCGTTACCGAAGTTGGGGTTGATGAGCGCGCAATGCTTTTAGGCCGAGATTGAGTCGGTAATCCTTTCCAATTAACACAGTTTGATGGACGTTATCTTTTTATACTGGAGGCCAGTATTGACTCGGCTCTCGATTAGTCGGAAGCGTCAAAGTTGGCTAGTTTTTTAGCCGCCAGATGATTCTTAAGCTGGACATAGTCTGGCATCCCCCGTTCATTATAATCAGGATAAGCCTCGCCCGTGATCAACGGGTAAAGGTATTGTCGGCATTTTTGGGTAATCCCAAATCCATCCTCGTCGATGAACTCAGGCGGCATCTTTCGTTCGACATTGGCCACCATTGCCAGATCAACGCAGCCGATTTGCCATTGATACGGAGTCTCAGAAATTCGCTCGATCGTTGGCATAATTGCATTCTTCCCAGCAATCGCCATTTCAACCGCTGCGCAGCCCAAGGCATAGGC
>CBDTWQ010000599.1:0-1660 GCA_965364115.1 uncultured Gammaproteobacteria bacterium
TGGCTGATCTTGGCTTTTCTGACTTCGCCGGTTCAGGCATTGTTCACATGGCGGGTGCAGCGGCTGCACTGGCGGGGGTTATTCTGGTCGGCGCGCGCAAGGGTAAATATGGTAAGCAGGGTCAAGTGCTGGCGATTCCCGGCGCTAACTTGCCGCTGGCGACCTTGGGCACCTTCATTCTTTGGCTCGGTTGGTTTGGTTTTAACGGTGGGTCGGTGCTGGCCACCGCAACCGTCGAGAGTGCCAACGCGGTGGCGGTGGTGTTTATGAACACCAATGCGGCCGCGGCAGGCGGTTTAATCGGGGCATTAATCGTCGCTCGAGTGCTGTTTGGCAAGGCTGACCTGACGATGGCGCTGAACGGTGCGTTGGCTGGTCTCGTCGCGATCACGGCTGAGCCTTCGACGCCAACTCCATTGATAGCCACTTTATTTGGTTGCCTTGGTGGCGCGCTGGTGGTGTTTAGCATTATTTTTCTCGATAAGCTGAAGATAGATGATCCGGTCGGTGCGATTTCAGTGCACGGTGTGGTGGGTTTTCTAGGGCTGTTGTTAGTGCCAGTCACCAACGATGGCGCAAGCTTAGGCGGGCAACTCATTGGTGCGGCGACGATTTTTAGTTGGGTGTTTGTGGCGAGTTTTATCGTTTGGTGGGTTTTAAAGAAAACGACGGGCATTCGGGTCAGCCAGGAAGACGAATACACCGGTGTCGATGTGGCCGAGTGCGGTATGGAGGCTTATCCAGAGTTCACCCGTGCATCCAGCTAACATCGGGATGATGGGTTTGCCGAGTATCGATGGCTGATTATCGATGTCCGATTAAGCAAGGAGCCATGCAGTCTCGATAGACTTCTGGGCCATTCATTCTGAGTGGCCCAGGGATAGAATGATGTAGAGAGGCAGTGCTGACTCGCCGCATTGGCTCCGATTGGCATTTGAATGGCTGCCGATGAAGCCACGGTGGAGAATTGTTGGTTCAACTCAGGGCCTATCGGTGAATCAGTTAGGATGAATCGACTAGGATGAATCGATCAGCACAGACTTGAAATAGGCGCTCGAAATTGGCTGAGGTCGGCCACGTTGGCGCTGGTCATTGTGGTAACATGCGAGCAACTTTACTGCTCATTAACGCCCAATGCTGTGCCACATCTACCGTAGCGATCTGAAATTAGACACCTATCTTTATTTGCCAATCAAAGATGATTTCTCTGTGCTCCCCGAAGCCTTGTTAAAGGTGTTTGGGCAGCCCGAGTTTAGTTTTAGTTTTGATTTGAATGAGGGTAAGCCGTTAGCCAAGGAGGATGCGGCCAGTGTCATTGCAAACTTAGAGAGTCAGGGCTATCACCTGCAGTTGCAGAATGACGAGCTAGTCGAACAAATGTTGACTCGCAAAGCGATCAACTAGTGCCGCGCGGTTTGAACCGCTTAGCCAAGTCTCGTTTTTAGAGTCGATCCTTTAGCGCGTAATAGGACATTCCGAGAACCAATCCGGGCCACCGAAGTAAATCTCCACCAGGAAACTGTCGTGTGGGAATTTTGCCAAATAGGTCGAAACTCTCGGTCTCGGCTGCCATTGCATCGGCGATCAGTTTGCCGGCCATTGTCGCCATCGCGACGCCCATTCCAGAATAGCCCTGTGCAAAATAGGTGTTGCGGCCAAG
>CBDTWQ010000600.1:0-1650 GCA_965364115.1 uncultured Gammaproteobacteria bacterium
GCGATGACGCTGACAAAATGCTATTCATTTTTCAGGAGTTCTCATGGGTTTTCTTGCGGGTAAAAAAGCACTGGTTGCCGGCATCGCCAGCAACCGATCAATCGCGTATGGCATTGCGCAAGCAATGTCTCGGGAAGGTGCCGAGCTCGCCTTCAGTTATCCTAACGAAAAATTACGTCCTCGGGTTGAAAAATTCGCTGCGGAGCTGGGGTCAAATATCGTTCTTCCTTGCGACGTCAGCGATGACAACGATATAACCGCGCTGTTTCAAAAACTCGGTGAACATTGGGATTCGCTTGAATGCCTAGTGCATTCAATTGCGTTCGCGCCACGCGAAGCTCTAGCAGGAGATTACCTAGAAAACCTCGATCGAGAAGGATTTCGAGTCGCGCACGATATCAGCTCTTATAGCCTCGCAGCGATGGCCAAGGCCGCTCGTCCAATGATGCAGAACACCAATGGCTCGATCATCACCATGAGTTATCTAGGTTCGGAGCGCGCGCTTCCTAACTACAACATAATGGGTGTTGCCAAAGCCAGTCTAGAGGCAAACGTGCGTTATCTTGCAGCGGCGTTGGGGCCAGAAGGTATTCGGGTCAACTCTATTTCGGCAGGACCAATCAAAACGCTAGCATCGGCAGGAATTGGCAATTTCAAGAAGATTTTGGATGAAGTTGCAACCAATGCACCATTGCGGCGTAACGTTTCAATTGAAGATGTTGGTAATGTCGGGGCTTTCTTAAGTTCCGACCTTGCTGGTGGCATCACCGGCGAAAACATCTATGTTGATTCAGGTTATAACATCGTTAGCATGGGTGTGATCGACTAAGGCCTTTTTGATGGGCCGTCTTTATCTACGGCCGCCCCCTATTACGGTCGATCATTAGCAACCCCAAATCAGTATCCCGAATCGTAACCGGAGCGATTATCCAGAGAATTCCTAACGACTTCAGCTCGCGCAGCGACCAAATTCCTAATCGCTTGGTATTCTGCATTAGCTTGAGCCTGAGCCACCCTTTCTAACACGTCAGATTCCGTGTCCAATTCCGGCGACTCAACGGCCAGTAACTCGACGATTGCATATCCACCAGAAGAGAGTAGTAAGCCTTCGAGTTGCCTATCGATTTCAGAGTCGCTGTTAGGTTTGGGCATACGAAACACCGCTTGGCGCAACTGAGAGTCTATTCCATCTTGATTACGCGATATAAAGCCAAAATCTTCGATCTCACTCGACCACTCGTCAGCCAATTGGCCAAGTGTTTTGCCGGTAATGAGTTCACTCAACCCTTGTTCTCCTGCAATTTGATTCAACTCTTGATGTTGAGCCGAGGTCAATTCGCTTTTGATAACGCTATTTACCTCCGCTAGCGGCTGCTGTTCGGGCGCCTGATGTTGATTCAGGCGAATAAACACCACTCGTTCAGAATCGAGCTCAATCGCCGCACTGTTCAGCTTATCCACTAACACCACAGGCGAAAAAGCTTGACCACGAACCTTCGCTTCAGCACCGATTCCATCGCCCTTATTTCTGCTGAACCAATCACTGGTCTCGACTTCGAGACCGAGCTGCTCAGCGGCTGGCCGCAATGAGTCAGATTGTTCATAAGTTAAATTCGACAGATCTTCGACCAAATCATAAATTTGGCTCTC
>CBDTWQ010000601.1:0-1647 GCA_965364115.1 uncultured Gammaproteobacteria bacterium
CGCAATTCTGACGGCATTTGTATCGGGGAGCGCATTCACCGGAAATTGGGTTGTCCTACAATCGCCATTTCCAGGTGCTGCAATATGTTTGTCGCCTACATGGTCGCCATGCATATGACTGACCAACACGGCATCAATTTTACCCAAGCGAGTGTCACCCGCGCCGGCAACGGTTCGGCCAGGGTCATAGAGCAGGCGCGTGCCGTCCGGATCTTGCAAAATCAATGCTCGATCTAACTGACAAAACTCGCCTTCCATGCTTCCGAGCGGTGTAATTTTGATGTCTGCGGCGATGGCTATCGGTGCTGACAGCATCATGGCTAGTGCGGCCGATGCGAGGCTTAGGTTTCGAAGATCAGATTTCATAAAGGCATTCTCATTAGGGTTGCTCGTTAAGTGGGACAGTATACCTCTTAAGTCATTTTCGGCTTAATAGGTATACTGTCCCAGAAATAGTTTCATGAAAAAATGATGACCTCGAATTCGAAACTGAGCCCTATCAAAGTCATTGCCTTCGACGTGTTTGGCACCGTAGTTGATTGGCATGGATCCGTGATGCGAGAAGTTGAGACGATGGGTTTAGGCGTCGACGGTGGCGATTTTGCATTAGCTTGGCGGGCCGGCTACCAACCGGCAATGGCCGAAGTCATGCGCCAAGGCGAGTGGATTGTTCTTGATCTGCTGCATCGCCGAATTCTCGATCAAGTGTTGCATGATTTTGGCCTAGACTCAGTGTCGGAAGCCGAACGCCGGCATCTCAATCGCGTCTGGCATCGGCTCGACCCTTGGCCAGATTCAGTCGAGGGTTTAACCCAACTCAAGTCGAAATACACGATCTGTACATTATCCAATGGCAATATTGGCTTGCTTACCAATATGGCAAAGCGCGGCAAACTGCCGTGGGATTGTATCTTGAGTGCTGAAAATTTTGGCAAATACAAGAAGCATCCTGACACCTATCTCGGGGTGGCCAAAATATTTGATCTCGATCCCACTGAGGTGATGCTTGCCGCCGCGCATCACAGTGACCTTGAAGCTGCACGCCAATGCGGCTTGGCGACCGCCTATATCGAACGCCCCCGCGAATATGGGCAAAACAACCCAAAACCCGTAGCTCGCTGGGATGCGAACGATTGGCACGCTCGCAGCATTACCCATCTCGCAAAATTATTAGAATGTTAGTCAAACGATTGGTTTAATTGCAAACACCCCGAAACCATCCAACTACGACGTGATAATCAATTTTCATCTAAGCGATGACCTCACGGGCTATGCGGAAACCGCGACGAAAGTGCTGGAACTGGCGGCTAAACAGCCGGATATTTGAGCGTTGAATCGGCTCGAACCGGTCGTGGCATAACGGTTTCCGATTGGGCTGACTTCGAATCGATCGAACAATGAAAAACAATGCCGCACACCAGCAGGCGAAACAATTAGGCCAGCGACAGTGGATTCCCAGTTTCGAACTTGAATAGCGCTAGTAGAACACAAATACGGAAAAAATAGGTTGACTTCAGCATAGAAATGGTTACTATGCGCGCCTGCGTGGAAACTTCTAAAATTTATTTCTTCCCTTCGATGTTATTCTTTTCTCTGTCTTTGGTCTATAAGTGGTAGTGCGGCTCCTAGCAGCGTAGCCCTCACGGG
>CBDTWQ010000602.1:0-1644 GCA_965364115.1 uncultured Gammaproteobacteria bacterium
AATCGTTCAAGTTTTGATAGTCAATGCTAGACCCTCTGGTCAAGTTTGACTGTTGGTTGAAGTAGCAAGCTAGATCGGATGATTGAATCACTAACTCGGTGAGATACAATCCATCGCTTAGCGCGGTCCTTCGAGCTTAGAGTATAGTTGACCCGAGATAGATATTTCAGCCGAATTGAGCGCTGCGTCGTCAGCTGCGCAGCATCTGAAGCAGCTTGCAGAAACGGATTATTCGATTGCTCTCCGATTTCAATTCTTGCGCCCTAAATTAATTCTCGAGACGAAAGGTAACGATTAAAATTTACCATTTTTGTAGTCGCTAAACGCCTGTTGAACCTCTTCTTAGTGATTCATGATTTGCTCCTGGGCTTGCTGTTGGGTGGGTAGTTGATATGACTAGCGTCTATTCACTGTGCTGATTACGGCAGTGCTCAGTTTCTACAGCCGAAAATTTTTATTGCACCGGCATCGACGATCTTGATCGGTAACGGATATACTGCGCCCTTTTTCAAGGTGTGGCCGTGAGTATCAAATCAGACCGATGGATTCGCAGAATGGCAGTTTCAGATGCGATGATTGAACCGTTTGAAGCGGGACAGGTTCGTGATGCTGAGCAGGGCCGAATAATATCCTATGGGACCTCTAGCTACGGATACGATGTCCGATGCGCGGGTGAGTTCAAAATTTTCACCAACATTAATTCAGCCATCGTTGACCCGAAGAACTTTGACGACAATAGTTTCGTCAACATCAATGCGGATGTCTGCATTATTCCGCCAAATTCTTTTGCGTTGGCGCGAACCATCGAATATTTTCGAATTCCGCGCAGCGTGTTGACGATTTGCCTCGGTAAGTCGACCTATGCTCGCTGCGGTATTATCGTCAACGTGACGCCGTTGGAGCCTGAGTGGGAAGGGCACGTCACGCTTGAGTTTTCAAATACCACGCCGCTGCCAGCTAAAATTTATGCGAATGAGGGCGTGGCGCAAATGTTGTTTTTCGAGGCGGACGAAATCTGCGAAACATCCTACAAAGATCGCGATGGCAAATATCAAGGCCAACGTGGCGTAACCCTGCCCAAAGCCTAATAGCCTTTCAGTTCAAATAAGTCATCACCTCGGCAAACTCCATCAAATTGATCGCAATTATGGCACTCTAAGGACCAAATTAGAGTGAAACTAAATCAATGCAGGGTGATAATCGGCCATTGGCGTGATCTTGCGATGGTCGATAGTTGATCGTCCGGGTCGACTGCGACGGGCCTGTCGACCACCTCCAGTAGTGGCAAGTCATTGATTGAATCACTATAGAAGTAAGCGCCATCGAACGACAGATTGGTGGTCTGCAACCATTCCTCTAGGGCGTCCACTTTGCCTTCTTTATAGGTGGGTATACCGACGTATTGCCCGGTATAGCGATCGTCGATTATCTCTGGTTCGGTCGACAGAACGGTCGCAATCCCTAACCAATCCGCAATTGGCTTAGTGATGAACAAGTTGGTTGCGCTAATAATCATGATTTTATGCTGCTGGGCTTTGTGTTGCTGCAAAATTTCGGCAACCCCGGCTTTGACCAGCGGTGCAATCCAGTTTTCTACAAAGTCGATCCGCCACTGGTAGAGTTGCGGAATGCTATGATGGGTGA
>CBDTWQ010000603.1:0-1642 GCA_965364115.1 uncultured Gammaproteobacteria bacterium
GCGGAATGGGGCCACCCATCCGACAATTTAGGCGCTATTTTGGCACTGGCTGACTATCAATCGCGCCAACACCTCGAGCGTGGCGAAGCCGGGTTGACCTTACGCGATGTGATTGTGGCAATGATCAAAGCACATGAAATTCAAGGCGTGATTGCGCTCGAAAACTCATTCAACCGAGTTGGCCTGTGTCACGTGATGCTGGTGCGAATTGCATCTACCGCAATCGCCGCGCAAATGTTGGGCTGTGACCGCCAGCAATGTCTAAACGCGGTATCGCATGCTTGGCTCGACGGTTCTGCATTGCGCACCTACCGCCATGCACCGAATACCGGCTCGCGTAAGTCTTGGGCCGCTGGCGATGCGACTTCTCGGGGTCTATTTTTGGCATTCACCGCTGCTCGCGGTGAGATGGGCTATCCTTCAGCGATCACTGCGCCTACCTGGGGCTTTCAAGATGTGCTATTTGCTCGCAAGCCGCTGACCTTCACTCAAGGCTATGGCACCTATACGATGGAAAATATCTTGTTCAAGATATCCTTTCCCGCTGAATTTCACGCGCAAACTGCGGTCGAAGCCGCGGTCACCCTGCACCCCGAAGTGATCGGTCGACTAGATGAAATTGAGCGGATTTTGATCAAGACCCAGGAATCAGGCGACCGTATCATCAACAAGACCGGACCACTCGATAATCCGGCTGATCGCGATCATTGCCTGCAATATATGGTAGCGATCGGTTTGCTGGTGGGCGACCTTCAGGCCGAGCACTACGAAGACCAGGTTGCCGCTGACCCACGGGTTGACACCCTGCGCAACAAAATGGAGGTCATTGAAGAAGAGCGCTTCACCCGCGAATATCTGGAGGCTGATAAACGCGCGATTGGCAATTCATTGCAAGTGTTCTACCGCGATGGCAGCCATAGCGACGAAATCGTGGTCGACTACCCGGTAGGCCATCGGCGCCGTCGTGAAGAAGGCATTCCACTGCTGAAAGCCAAATTCGAACGCTACTTGCGAGGACAGATCGAAACCGATAAAGCCGATCAAATTATGACGATTTGTGCCGATCAGAAAACCTTCGAAAACACAAGTGTGGCAACGGTAATGGCGTTACTAAAAGGCTAAAATTTTGCACTCAGTTTGCCTCGCCCAGAGGCGAGATAAGCCGATCAACCCAGCATAGTTGTAGGCATATTTGTAATAAAACTCTGCTGGTGCTTTTTTGTTGCCTCTTTAATTACGGCGTCTATTTAGGTCGATTGACTGCTGAGATCGACGACGATTGATTTGTAAGGATAAAGTTTTGAAAGATCTTAAACCTGAGGGTTGACGCTTGAGTTTTGAGGCTTCTGGCTAAGATTCGAAATTTGGCTGTGACCGGCCAGCTAAGTAGAGAAACCGCACTAGCTTGCCGACTGCACTAGATTTCGCGGAAAATAGCAGTCCACCTGCAAGCCACCCAAACTCGATTGGCCAAAAATCAATTGACCACCCTGCAATTGCAATATTCGTTCAACGCAGCACAACCCCATCCCAACACCGGGATAGTCCTGCTCGGAAACCAAACGTTTAAATAACAAGGTGAGTTGATCGAATTGCTTAGTCTCAACACCGATACCGTTATCTTCTACGCGAACAACCGCTG
>CBDTWQ010000604.1:0-1635 GCA_965364115.1 uncultured Gammaproteobacteria bacterium
CTAAGTTTTTCAGTTAAAACTGTGCAAACTATAACCGATAATGAAGATAACCTCTTTGCTGAAGGCCAAGTCCTGTTATCAATCATTCCTTTGAATCAGGTATTTTGTTTTAGCGATTTAATTAGCACCCGTTTAGAGTGCAATAAGGCTCACTGAATACTCAAAATGTGAGTAGAATATCGCAAGCTGCTTGAGCTAGACTCCAGCCACATTTGAACCAACCCCAAATCGCGCGTTGTGCGTGCAGGTAAGATAAGTTAGTGAATCAACCCGAAAATCGGCGGCCACGATTATGGCTAAGACTCCTCCTGGTAATTTTAGTGCTCGGTGCCATTGCTGGACCTTTGGGATACATCAAAAAGAACCAAATTGACGAAATGAGCACGCAAGGCAGTCAAGTGCCTCCGCCCATCAGCGTGACCGTGGCGACCGCAAAGAATGCCCAATGGCAGCGAAGAATTAAAGCGATCGGCACCCTAGTTGCGTTCAAAGATGTCGCGGTCACGACCGAAGTTTCGGGTGTCGTCACCTCGATCAATTTCGATTCGGGCGATCAGGTTAAGGCGTCTTCCTTGATGGTTGAATTCGACGCTCGAACCGAAGTGGCCAATTTGAAATCCGCCGAGGCACAATTCGAAGCTGACAATAGCCAATATCAGCGGCTATTAAAATTAAAAGACCAATCGTTTGTCACCAAAAGTGATATAGATGTCCAGGCTTCGTTAGTGAACATTTCCGCGGCTACAGTCAACGTTGCTAAAGCGGCTTTGTCTAAGAAGCAAATTTTCGCCCCTTTCAGCGGCAAACTCGGCATTCGCAAGATCAACTTAGGCCAGTTTGTTAGCCCTGGTGAATCAATCGTCACTTTGTTGTCATTCGACAAACTCTACCTTGATTTCTCACTGCCAGAACAGAACTTTCGTGATCTCCTCGTCGACCAAACGATTAAGTTTCGAGTGCGTGCATTCCCAAATGAAACCTTCACCGCCCGAGTAGAAACCTGGAACCCCGAATTGAATGCCAACACGCGCAATATATCGGTTCGCGCAGTGGTCCAAAACAAAGGGCAATTACTCGCTCCCGGAATGTTCGCTGATATGGAGATTTCCTCGCGGCTGAAAGTTGCAGTGAACACGATTCCAGAAACCGCTATTTTCTACAATATTTATGGCGAGGCGGTTTACGTACTCGAACAACAAGAAAATAGTGAAGATTCCTCAGAACCTGATTTCCGCTTGGCGGCACGCAAGGTCGATGTCGCTTATCGCCAGAGCGGTGTCGCCGGTGTTAGAAGCGGTCTTAATGACGGTGATGTTGTGGTCACCGCGGGTCAACTTAAATTGTATCCGAGTCTGCGGGTTGCGATCGTCGATGACGTGCCCGAATACAACACAAGCGAGCAATAATCGCAATGTTGACAGATTATTTCATCAGACGGCCCGTATTTTCGCTAGTCATCAGCACCATGATTGTGTTGCTGGGCGCGCAAGCTTTTTTCGACACTCAGGTAAGACAGTATCCTGAACTCGAAACCTCGATAATCACGATCACCACCGCCTACCCCGGCGCTAGCGCCGAGCTTATTCAGGGTTTTATTAGCACGCCAGTTCAGCAGGTCGTCTCTAGCGCGGTCGG
>CBDTWQ010000605.1:0-1635 GCA_965364115.1 uncultured Gammaproteobacteria bacterium
AAAGGCTTGGGCGATAAGAAGGCATTTGTTCCGCAACATGTGCATGTTATCGGTGCTGGAATTATGGGCGGTGACATTGCAGCTTGGTGCGCATTGAGAGGTTTCACGGTGACCCTGCAAGATCAGCAGGCTAAGTATTTGAGCAATGCCTTCAAGCGAGCACATCAACTTTATCGTAAACGAATCAAGAACACCGCAGAACGAAATGCTGCGATCGATCGGTTGATTCCGGATCTCAATGGCGACGGTGTCGCACGGGCCGATGTAATTATCGAAGCCATCTATGAAGATGTCGATGCCAAGCATGAGATATTCCGCGCGATTGAACCGCGAATGAAGGCCGATGCTGTGCTCGCCACCAACACATCCAGCATTCCACTTGAAGAATTAGCCACCGCATTGGCTGAGCCCGACCGCCTGGTCGGGATTCATTTCTTCAATCCAGTGGCTATGATGCCGTTGGTTGAAATTGTGAAAACTGAGTCGTCTTCAGAGCGTGCTGTGGAACAAGCCATCGCCTTCACTCAGCATATTGGCAAGTTACCCTTGCCGGTCAAAAGCTCGCCTGGGTTTTTGGTTAATCGGATATTGATGCCTTATTTAGTTGAGGCCTTTACGATTTATGATGAGGGCGTTGCGGCTGAAGCTATCGATAAAGCGGCGACTGATTTTGGAATGCCAATGGGGCCCGTTGAGTTAGCTGATACTGTTGGTCTAGATGTTTGCTTGTCAGTCGCCAACAACTTGTCGAAGGCATTTGGGATTGAGGTGCCGGTCGGTCTAGAGAACTTTGTAGACTCGAAGAAACTAGGTAAGAAGACCAATGAAGGGTTTTATCGCTATAAAAAGGGCAAACCGGTCAAAGACAAGGATGCCGATCTCGGTGATCAGAAAGCGATTCAGGATCGGTTGATTTTTCGGTTCCTCAACGAGTCAGCGGCTTGTCTGCAAGAAGGTATCGTCGACGATAAAGACTTGTTGGATGCGGGTGTCATTTTTGGTACTGGATTTGCGCCCTTTCACGGCGGTCCAATCAATTACTGTCTTCAGCAAGGCGTCGATAACTTGACAGCTTCGATGAGTGAATATGAAGAAAAGCTGGGAAAGCGATTCAAGCCGTCTAGCGGGTGGTCTCAACTTTAACCATGCTTAGCTCGATATTTGGCTTTCAACTAGCTTTTTAAGGCCAAATAATCGATTCGCGTTTTGATAAGTAGTGGCCGCCAATTGTTCTAGTGATTCGTCACGAATTTCGGCCAACTTTTCTGCCACCAGCCTGACACGCCCAGGGTGATTAGTCTTACCTCTATATGGCACTGGCGATAGCCACGGTGAATCAGTCTCAATTAGGAGACGTTCAAGCGGTATTTGGCGTGCCATTTCACGCACATTGTCGGCTTGGTTGAAAGTGACTATGCCGGAAATAGAAATATAGAAACCAAGTTCAATCGCAGCTTTGGCCATTTCCCAGGTTTCAGTAAAACAATGCAGCACCCCACCCACCTCGCTGGCACGATGCTTTTGCAGCAGTTCGATGGTGTCTTCACGCGCGTTGCGGGTATGAATAACGAGTGGTTTTTGGCACTCCCGAGCGGCTTCAATGTGGGTTACGAAGCGTTTTCTTTGCCAGTCAAG
>CBDTWQ010000606.1:0-1631 GCA_965364115.1 uncultured Gammaproteobacteria bacterium
TTCAAACATTTGCTGGAAGACTTGAAAAATATTGGCGCCAGCAATTCAAGTATCGGTCGGCGGCGTGGACTGATGACGCCGTCACGCCTTCGCCAACTCGAGCAATGCTATCGCCAACACGGTTTTGAAAATGATCAATATGTCGCTTCCTACGAAGTGACATATGGGCATGCCTGGATGGATCAGTGAGGGTTTGGTGCTGCCGCTGTAAATAATCTGCGTAATCAGCCTGTCGTAGCCAATCTCGTTTTGATTGACGGTGCTGAGTAATCGCAGCTTAATTAACCCTGGCTAGTTAATAGCTAAAGGTGAAATCAATTGCCGGGCGGCAGAATTCCGTGGGGTTGAATCCAGCCCATGAAAAACGAAAAAATGATAAATACGAAAGCTAGGATCGACAATCCGATTCGCCAGGTCAGGAATTTAATCGTGCTGTCTGAGTGTCCGTCCGTTTTAACAATGCTGAACAAACTGGCCGCAAGGCTTAGCAATATCAGGACCAACAACAGAATGATGATAACTTTGACCATAGCGCGCGTGACCTTTGGGGCCTGCAAGAGTTTACCTGAACTGCGACTGCTGTCGATATGATTGTCGCGGGTCGACATTTTCAGCCAACTAAAACAGCCATTTTGATTGCGCTCGCGGGTGTGGCTATATTTTCAAGCCTAGGTTATTGGCAGTTAATGCGAGCGGACTATAAGCAGTCTATTCAAGACAAGTTCGAGCAGCGGTTAAGTCAAGACTATCAGCAGATCGATGTTGAGAAAATTTTGATTGATCCAGAGTATCGTAAGGTTTCGCTAAGCGGAAATTTTGACCACCAAAGAATTTACTTGCTTGATAACCAGGTCAATCGGGGTAGGGTCGGTTATCAGATCGTGAGTGCCTTTAATTTGGCCGAGAGTGATCGAGTGATTTTGGTTAATCGTGGTTGGGTTGAGGCCGCTTCGCGGCGCGAGCAACTACCGCAAATTAAACGACCGCTGCAGCTCGATCAGGTATCTGGCATCTTGAGTTACCCGAGCCAACCTGCGATTAAATTGGGTGAATTAGCGATGGCTGATCAATCGCCGCAAGTCATTCCATATATCGACATTGAGTTCTTGCAAAATCAGCATAATGGTCGACTGCTGCCCGTTATTCTGTGGCTAGCACCTGAGCAACCCGGAAGCTATATTCGGGCTTGGAACCCGCTTTGGCGACCACCCGAAAAGAGCCAGGCCTATGCGACCCAGTGGTTTGCGTTTGCGGGGATTACATTGGTGTTATTGATTGTTTTAAATTTACGGAAAATTGATGAGTAAGGAAAAAGAAGAAGGCCTTTTCTGGTATCGAGCCAAACTGTTGGGTTTGGTGTTTGTTTTTCTGGCGCCATTCGTTGGCGGCTGGATGGCGTTTTATGTGTTTGATTTAAGGCCTGCCAGCGGCAACTATGGAACTCTGATTCAGCCGGTGCGTCAGGTCGAATGGCCGCCACTGGCCGATTCTGGCGGCCAGCAGTTGTCTGCCGCGTTGTCGCGCAAATGGGCATTCCTGCTGTTCATTGAAAACAGCTGTGATACGCAATGTCGCACCAATTTGTTCCATATGCGTCAGATCAAAACCTTGCTTGGGCGGGACAGCGAGCG
>CBDTWQ010000607.1:0-1628 GCA_965364115.1 uncultured Gammaproteobacteria bacterium
GGATCGTTTAGGTTACCGGTATAGTCCTCGATACTGGCACCGACAACACCGGTTGCAGCAACCGTCTGCATATTGACAAACACCGCTTCGGGGTCATCCGCATATAGATTTTCAGAATCGATGCTGACGGGTAAATCGACTGCGGCCACTATTTCAGTGGTGGCATCCAAAGCCGACTCGAAACTAAGTGCGCCGGCACCATCGGTTAAGGCATGACTATAGGCAATTCCAGCACTGGTTGTGGCAATTGACTGGAACCCCGCCCGCTGAAGCAACACCGCACTGCCGGCGTCCCAGGCATTGGGCATGATAAAACAGTCTCCACTGCGGTGAAGTTGGTTAAATCGATTAGCTTTTTCATCGACTGACTGCATAGACATCGAGCCTCGCGTTGTTCTATTCTGGGACAGTATACCTATTAAAGTGTTGCCACTTTAATAGGTATACTGTCCCAGAAATTTCCCAGAAATTTCAAACTATCTTTTGTTATCAGCGACTCGTTGCATCTCTAAATAGGTGAAAGATGCCGACCACGCGATAAGCACCAGCCCCACCAAAGACTCAGTGCCCGCGATAAAACGTACATAGCCGCTCGGCACAATATCTCCGTAGCCTAGGGTGGTGTAAGTAATAAAAGAAAAATAGGCATAGTCCAAAATCTGATGCCCAAAATCGCCAATGATCGCTCCCACACCGTCAAAGGAAGCCATCAGATAATAAACCCCGGCAAACACCCAAACTTCAACGATATGAGTGAATATAATAATTAAAACACCAACAGGCAGTAATAACCGTGAAGACCACTTTCGCCTGAAATGGACTTCGGACAAATGGGTCAAAACTTCGTGATGAATGGCAACGACAATAATCACCGCGACCACGGTAAAAAACAGAACGATGAACATTAGTTTCCTTAAACCTAGTCGCGAAAGTGCGCTTCAATCTGGGACAGTATACCTATTAGAGCGATATCGCTCTAATAGGTATACTGTCCCAGATCATACAAACAGTTCATAAAACACCGTTTTATTCTTGGAGGGGTTTACTCTATGATTCGATCACTATTATATTGTGATCACATTTCAACCACCAATCGCTCAGGATTTTGGTTTGTCTAGGCACAGCACAGTGCTGACTCTTAACCGCTTGGGCAAAGGATAGTGCTTGATGAAATCGAGTGAATCGACCCATTTGGAATTGTTAATGCTGGAGAAATCAAGCCAGCTGAAAACCCATCAATGGGTTTATCAATTATTGCGACAAAATTTGCTATGCGGCCGGATCAAACCCGGCAACCCGCTGACCATTCGAGGCCTCGCTGAAATTCTGCAGGTTAGCCCGATGCCGGTCAGAGAAGCCCTGCATCGTCTAGCTTGTGAGGGCGCGATTCTGGTGAAAAACAATCGGCGGGTGATCGTGCCGCTGATGACAGCCGAAAAATTCAATCAATTGTGTGAACTGCGCATTCTGCTGGAAACGCATGCTGCCGGGGGTGCGCTGCCTTATATCACAAGCGCCGACATCTCTCATCTTGAACAGCTAGACAACCAGATTGACGAGGCTGTTAGGGCCAATGATGTTGATCACATCAGTTTAAATAATCAGAGTTTTCATCGACATTTATACTG
>CBDTWQ010000608.1:0-1625 GCA_965364115.1 uncultured Gammaproteobacteria bacterium
TTGTTGCGTTTCTGGTCCAGTTTGATGATTTTGAATTCGAGTTCTTTCTCTTCTAAGTAAGCGGTATCGCGAACCGGTCTAACGTCGACTAGTGAGCCGGGTAAGAACGCTCGAATTTCGCCAATGTCGACAGTAAAGCCACCTTTAACCTTGCCGGTGAAGCGACCTGTAACAATTTCGTCGGCTTCTTGTGCACGTTCCAGATTGGTCCAAGCGCGAGCTCGTTTGGCTTTCTCACGCGATAGGCGGGATTCTCCATAGCCATCTTCGAATGCATCGAGAGCCACTTCAACCGTGTCGCCTATGCTGACGTCGAGTTCACCTTTTTCATCATAGAATTGTTCAACCGGGATAACGCCCTCTGACTTGAGGCCAGCGTTGACGATAACCATGTCTCGGTTGATATCAACCACTTCGCCAGTAATGATTTCACCGACGCGCATGTTAGTTTGGGTAATGCTTTGCTCGAACATTTCTGCAAAGTTTTCAGACATGAAAAGATCCTAAAAGAGTTTGGATAGACTGGCTAAGAAAGAGCCAACTATCGGGTTAGTTAATAAAACCTCGACGATAAAGGTCGTCGAGAACGTTAATTTGCCTGATTGGCGATAGCGTTTCTAACGTGAGTCAGTACCAGATCGTAAACCTGAGACAGATCCATTAAACTCGAATCGATAATCATTGCATCCTCTGCGGGCTTAAGCGGTGAGACACTGCGCTGGGTATCGCGCTCGTCTCGAGCTTCTATGTCAGCAATAAGGTCGGCGATACTAGCGGACAAACCCATATTTATCAACTGCTTATATCGCCTCTGAGCCCTAATTTCGGCACTTGCATACAAATAAAGTTTAATCGATGCCTGAGGAAACACAACTGTACCCATATCTCGGCCATCAGCGACTAGGCCTGGAGCCGTTAAAAATGACCGCTGCAATGCCATTAAACCGTTGCGAACATCGACATGGCGCGCCACTCGTGAGGCGGCATCGCCCATCTTTTCGTCGCGCAATTCAGTGCTGACATCCTGCTCGTCGAGGAAAGGTGTGGCCAACGATTCGCCAAGTTCAAAGCGTATATTCAAATCATTCAATAAAGGCACAATCTGATCAGACTGATCTAAATCAAGCTGCTTCCGCAATGCTTTCATCGCCACTAAACGATAAATCGCGCCACTATCCAGCAGATTCAATTTCAATTCACGCGCAAGCCCATGTGCCAGTGATCCTTTTCCTGAGCCACTGGGGCCGTCCACCGTGATCATTAATGGTTGATTATTCATCATTTAAGCTAACTCTGATTCCACATTGCCGTGCCATTTCCACAAAACCAGGGAAAGAAGTATTCACATTATCGCAGTTGCTAATGCAAATTTCGTTCCTAGATTTCAACGATGCGACAGTAAATGCCATCGCGATTCGATGATCACCGTGAGAATCGACCTGCCCGCCACCCATTTGGCCACCCTGAATGATGATTCCATCATCGGTTACCTCAACATCAACACCCAGCTTTTCGAGCCCGTTTGCCATGCTTTGAATCCTATCACTTTCCTTCACCTTTAACTCAGCGGCGCCGCTCAATCGAGTGGTGCCGGCGGCGCAGGCCGCCGCAATAAACAAAACCGG
>CBDTWQ010000609.1:0-1621 GCA_965364115.1 uncultured Gammaproteobacteria bacterium
TTGGTGTTCAGATGAATCGCCTTGTAACGCTTTGAAATACGCTTTTGCAAGGGTCGCACGATGTCTTTATCACATCCTGGAATCAGGCTATCCATGAACTCAACAACGGTGATGTCAGAACCCAATGCGTCATAAACCGTGGCCATTTCGAGGCCGATAATGCCGCCACCGACAATTAACAAGTTCTTCGGCACATCTTCCAACAACAGGGCATCGGTCGAGTCCATTAATCTTGGATCATCGTTTGGAAACACGGGAATTTGGGTAGCTTGCGAACCCGCAGCAATAATACAGTTCTCAAACTTAACTTGGGTGGTTTCACCATTATTTTCGATCTGCAAACGATGCGCATCGATAAAGCTGCCAACACCATGAATCACCGTAATCTTGCGCTGCTTGGCCAACCCAGCAAGACCGCCGGTCAGTTTGTTGACGACCTTTTGCTTGAATCCGTTAATGCCAGTCAGATCGATCTTTGGTTTGCCAAAATCAACCCCATTGGCGCTCATATGCTCGCATTCAGTAATGATTTGTGCGGTGTGTAGCAATGCTTTGGAGGGGATGCAACCGACATTCAGACAAACCCCGCCTAAGGATTCGTAACGTTCGACTAAAACCACTTTCTTGCCGAGGTCAGCGGCCCGAAATGCAGCCGTGTAACCGCCCGGGCCCGCGCCCAAAACGACTACTTCAGTCACGATCTCAGCACCGCTAACCCCAGCTGATTCGTTAACCGCCGCAGTCGATTGATTGCTCTTCGCAGTTACAGGCGCTTCTTCGGCTGCAGCGGCATCGACCGTGTTAATCACGCCTAGTTTGCTGCCCTGTGAGATCTTGTCTCCCACCGCAACCGAGAGTTGTTTGATTTGGCCCGCCTGCGGCGCTGGAATATCCATCGTCGCCTTATCTGACTCCAGGGTAACAATCGGGTCTTCGACCTCTACCTTATCGCCGACGGCTACATGGACTTCAATCACTTCAACACTTTCGAACTCGCCGACATCCGGCAATAACAGATCTTGTTCACTCATGGCTATAAAAGTACCCTTCTGATGTCTGAAATCACCTCGCTGAGAAAACGGGTGAAACGTGCGCCCTGTGCACCATCGATCACCCGATGGTCATAGGACAGTGCCAGCGGCAGTATTAACCGTGGCTCAAATTTTCCATTCTCGTAAACCGGCTGCATCTTCGAACGAGCAACGCCCAAGATGGCTACTTCTGGCGCATTCACGATCGGCGTAAACTGAGTGCCACCGATGCCACCCAGGCTTGAGATAGTAAAACAGCCGCCCTGCATGTCTGCCGGTGAAAGTTTTCCATTACGAGCGCGCTCCGCTAGATCACCTAGTTCTCCAGCCAGATCAAACAAGCCTTTTTGATCGACGTCGCGCACCACTGGCACCACGAGACCTTTAGGGGTGTCGACCGCCACACCAATGTGAAAGTACTTCTTCAAAATTAAATTCTCACCGCTCGAATCAAGCGAGGCGTTGAAATTAGGATTTTCACGCATTGCGCTAACCACCGCCTTCATCAAAAAAACTAAAGCCGTCAGGCGCACCGACTTCTTTTCGGCATCCTTTGCCAACGACTTGCGAAACGCTTCTAATTCGGTGAT
>CBDTWQ010000610.1:0-1618 GCA_965364115.1 uncultured Gammaproteobacteria bacterium
GCGCAACATTCGCTCGCTATGATCGCGGGTTGGCGCAGGTTCGTGAATCACCGTTTCCCCTTCTGCATTCAAACCGGCCAATAACAAGCAGGACTTAACTTGCGCGGAGGCGACGGGCATGTCGTATTCAATTGTCTTTAATTTCTGACCGCCTTTGATCCGTAAAGGGGCTCGCCCACCCTCCTCGCTCTCAATTCTCGCAGCCATTTGCTTTAGCGGATCGATCACGCGTGACATCGGCCGCCCTGACAGAGACGCATCGCCAATCAAACAAGAATCAAACGATTGCCCTGCCAGCAAGCCGAGCAGCAAACGCATCGCGGTTCCAGAGTTACCCATATCCAGGTCTTCTAGCGGCCGCGTTAATCCGTCACTGCCAACCCCAATCACTTCAACCTGATCGCCTTTTCGTTCGATTTTGACGCCCATCTTTTGAAAAGCTCGAATCGTATTGAGACTGTCTTCACCACAAAGAAATCCGGAGATATGACTGCGCCCTGTCGCGATCGATGCGAGCATTATCGAACGGTGTGAAATAGATTTGTCGCCGGGCACTCGAAGGCGACCATTGACCTCTCCTCTAGGGGCGCAAATAAATTCTGACATCAACAATTTCCTATCAAAATGTCACGCTCTGTTTTAGCGCGATCAAACAGTTTCAATAATTCATCCGCATCGTTGGCTCGAATTGCAGCGGCTATGCGGTCTAATTCATCCTGATAGCCGCTGAGCAAACTCAATAAGGCATCGCCATTGTTGAGGCAAACATCTCGCCACATCACTGGGTCACTGGATGCGATTCGAGTGAAATCACGAAAGCCACCGGCGGCATAACGAAAAATATCTTCATGCTCGTTCAAATGAGACAGCTGATGCACTAACGCATAAGCCAGCATATGAGGCAGGTGCGAAGTGGCAGCGAGAACCTTGTCGTGGTGTTCCACCTCAAGCGATTCGACGCTGGCACCGCAATCGCACCACATTTGTTCAACCAATGCTGCGGCTTGAGGATCAGTTTCTGGGATCGGAGTTAGAATCACCCGGCGGCCTTGATAGAGGCTAGCAAAACCAGCTTCAACACCACTCTTTTCTTTACCAGCAATCGGGTGAGCGGGCACAAATCTCGACAAGTTATGCCCCAAAGTCTTTTGCGCAGCTTTCACCACCGAAGCCTTGGCACTGCCAACGTCAGTAACCACTGCTGTTGGTTTAAGCGCTGGTGAGACTTCAGCAAACACTTGTTCCATGGCCCCAAGCGGCACCGCTACGACGACCATGTCCGCCCCTTCGACGGTATCAGTTATTGATTTGCCAAAGGCATCCAGCACCCCTATTTCAACGCCTTTTTGTAGGTTGGCCTGATTGCGACCATAACCCACCACATGGCCCACAGCAGAGGCCTGTTTTAACGCCAACGAGAGCGAGCTGCCAATCAGGCCTACGCCGATAATTGCAAGTTTTTCAATCATTTGTAATGCAAATCACTCTAATCAATCAAGTCGTCCAACGCGAGAAATAGCCGATCGATTTGAGATTCGGTACCCACCGTTATTCGTAAGAATTGAGGCAAGCCATAGTTGGCCAACGGGCGAACAATAATTCCACGCTGCTGCAATGC
>CBDTWQ010000611.1:0-1615 GCA_965364115.1 uncultured Gammaproteobacteria bacterium
CGCAGATTGATTGACTGGGAAAGTGGTAAAGCGTTAGCCTTGGATAATCCTAATCACAGGTCGCTTGTGCATGACAATTCCCAATGAGACGTAATTCTACCGATGACCGGCCGTTTCGCTTTTACGACAATCGGCAAAAATATCTGGCATTCGTCAATACTTGCAATGAAAAATGGCGAGTCGGGCAGCGGGCGGCAGAGGAGCTAGCTCAGTTAAACCCGCAACCGCCAGCGCTGCGATTGTTCGATGCCGGAGTGGGCGATGGCACCGTGCTCAGCCACTTGATGCGCTCGATGCATCGTCGCTTTCCGACCATTCCGTTTTTTATCGTGGCTAAGGAAGTCAGCTTAGAGGATGTCCGGCTAACCTTGGAAAAGCTGCCCGATCGATTTATTGAACATCCCGCCAGTGTCATAGTGGTGACTAATCTCTACTATTCAGAAGCGCCGTGGCTAACCCCTCAAGACGCCTCCAAACAAGCTGATTTGAACTGGATGGACGTGCCATTGCAGGGCAGTTCAGCGCACGAGTTTGGTGAACAATTGCGAGCTCTCGATGAAGAATTGGTCGACGGTTGGCAAGTTAAAGCGAATGAAAAAAGTGGTAATCCGATGTACGTTCGCCCATCCGTGTTGGTGATGTTTCGTGAGGATCATCGCTTTTTGTTGGACGATGTAATCCCTCGATGCGGTCAAGCGTCGGGTGGCGATTATGACCTGGTGCTGGCATCACAACCATGGCGAGCGCGGATGAGCGCAGAATTTAAAGTGAAACACGTTCTGTCGCCGTTGGTACGAGCCCTGCGCCCCGAGGGCCGCCTATTGGCGGTGCAATCTAGTGGCAATGATCCGGGGCTTGAATTGGTCCGGAAGATCTGGCCGAAAGAAGACCCGTTCAAGGTCGATCGTTTTGAATTGATCAAAGTCTTGAAAGCCAGCATGGGGAGCGAAGCGCAATGCTTCGACTTTATTGCTGGCAGCGATGAAGAAGCTATTTTCCGCTATCACATGCATACCCTACCCACTGAAATCGCCGATGCAATCGGCACCTCGACATTGTTTGCTGCTTGGAATGCCGCCATTTATGTCGGTCAAATCGAAGACGAGCGTTTGCAGCCAGTGATTACTTCGGGCGATTATCTGGATGCGACAGCCGATATTTTGCACCAACATAATGGCATCTGGTTCAACGATGAGGCCTTCGTAATTTGTCGACAGCCTGAATCATGAAATGGCGCCTCAATGTTCAGATCTAAGGCCGACCAAGTGGTCAGAAATAACGATGGGTTTCTGATCGTGTGGGCTTAGTTTGTTCATAAAAGATCGCCCTGTTTTGCTGCTGGCGATCGCTCAGACTTTGGTGTGGGCCTGCATCTACTATAGTTTTCCGGCTTTGTTGTTGCATTGGGAGGCCGCTCTTGGATGGAGCCGAGCCGACTTGACCGCGGCAATTACCTTGGCCTTGGTGGTTTCTGCGATGGCCTCTCCTTTTAGTGGTCGGTTGATCGATAAGGGGCAGGGCCCGTTGATGATGACGATGGCTAGTTTGATCGCGGGTGTCTGCCTTGGATTACTCGCAATGGTAGAACATCGCTGGCAATTCTATGCACTCTGGG
>CBDTWQ010000612.1:0-1613 GCA_965364115.1 uncultured Gammaproteobacteria bacterium
ATTCCAGCAAGCGATCGGAATAGTATAGCCATGCGACGCTGCCCGACACTAGGAAGGAAGCGATGAAAGTGTCGAATAACAGATTTATTTGCGCCACCGACGAACCGAATAGAGCGGGAATCATGAGTTTGATTATTTTTTGTACGCCCGCATTTCGCCAGCCCCACTTCGGCCGAGGCAGAAGACCCTCGCGATGCAAAAATGGCAGTTGGAACAAGAGTTGAGCAACGCCGGCGATCAGCACGCCCCAAGCCAGCGCATGCACCGGCACGCTGAGTCGTGGGGCCAGCCAAAGCGCGCATCCAATCAAGCTGAGGTTCAGCAAGACCGGGGTAAATGCTGGCACCGTGAATTTTTTCCAGGTGTTCAAGATGCCGGCGGACATCGCGGTCATCGCAATTAACAAAATGTAGGGGAAGGTGATTCGCAGCATTTCTGCGGTGAGCTGGAACTTGGCCGGTTGATCAACAAAACCAGCGGCAAAGATGCTGATCAGCAGTGGTGATGCCACTGCACCCAATGCGCTGATTAGCAACAGGATGACACCGAGGGTGCCCGCCACGCGGTCGATTAGGTCGCGGGTTTCGGCTGCGCTGAACTGGCTGCGGTATTCGCTGAGCACTGGAACAAAGGCGAGTGAGAAAGCGCCCTCGGCAAACAAGCGACGCAGAAAGTTTGGAATTTTGAAGGCAACGAAAAAGGCGTCAGCCGCATCACTGGCCGAAAAAAACCGAGCGATAACGATATCGCGGACCAATCCTAGCACCCGAGACATTAAAGTCATCGACCCAACAGTGGCGGTGGATTTGATTAGCGTAGTCATCGGCGCAGGCCTAGCCGCCTCAACGCGGGTCTTTAAGAAGCGGCGAATTCTAGCACCTAAGCCGCGATCTCGCAGTCATTTTAGGTTGACAGAATTGTTGGCAATGTTGATAATGCGCGCCTCATTTTTTCTAGCCCGATTTCAGGAGTGGACCTTGGCCAATTCAGTATCTGCGCGTAAACGCGCCAGCCAGGCGGAACAGCGTCGCCAGCGTAACGCAAGCCGTCGTTCAATGATGCGCACTCATCTCAAAGCCACGCTTGCTGCGATTGCATCGGCGGATAAAAAGGCGGCTGAAGAGGCTTATAAGAAGGTTGTGCCGGTGTTAGACAGTGCTGCCACTCAAGGTTTGATTGGGATGAACAAAGCGGCTCGCCACAAGGCCCGCTTGAATGCGAAGATAAAAGCGCTCTGATCAAAACGCGATAGATTGAAGGAAAAGGCCGGTTTACCGGCCTTTTTTTTGGTGCATTGCGCGGCTTACTCTGCGATCCAAGTTTGCTGTGTTAACACTTGTTGGTCGGATTTCACGCATCCGCTAAATCGATCGCCGAGTTGAATTTGACCGACTCCCTTTGGCGTGCCGGTCATGATGATGTCATTGTCGTGTAGCGACATAAATTGCTGAATGTCCGCCAATATCTCCTCAGGTTTATGGGTCATCAGGTCGAACCCGCCTTGCTGGCGCAGCTCACCGTTGACTTTCAATTCCAGCGATAGGGTTGATAATTCAAACTTGTCGAGTTTGACGAAATTGCTGAAACAAGCCGCGCCGTCGAAAGCTTTGGCG
>CBDTWQ010000613.1:0-1612 GCA_965364115.1 uncultured Gammaproteobacteria bacterium
AGTGGGACAGTATACCTATTAAGGCATTTTCGCCTTAATAGGTATACTGTCCCAAAGCAACTCTAATTAACTTGGACGGTCACCTCGAGTGAACAGTAGTCTGTTTCTTTTTCGCAGACTTTGAATACGGCTTGGTTTTTGAATCGAAAGGTTTTACTTCCGTTCGGGCCGCCAGTGCGGCGCTTACGATCGTCTTTGTAAATATACACATCAGTGCGCGAGCCAGACCAAGTCAGCTTCGCTTTTTGCCGCTTACCAGAGCCTGATACGGTAACCTTGAGAGTGATCTGGTCGATCACTAGCTGTGTCGATACCGAGTGCGTGCCACCATTGGTGTCGGTAACGCTTGCGCTGATGGTGTGGGTGCCTAGAGACAGCATTGCGCTCAATTTCTCACCACTACCTAGTTCACCATCGAGATCAGACGACCACTGAATTGCGCCACTGATATTGCCGTCTTCGGCATCGATTGCGCTGGCGTTCAAATCAACCGCCTCGCCTAGCATGAACAATGCTCCACTGGTGGGCAAAAGCAGTTCTACTATCGGTGCTGCGTTGATCTGCAAGCTGATGGTCTCGACCACGTTAATGCCGCCTGCATCCCTGACGCTCGCGCTTATCGTGTGAACGCCAACGCTGAGAAAAGCTTCAAGCTGAGTGCCTAAACCTAAATCACCATCGAGATTAGATTGCCACCGGATTGACGCACCGATATTGCCCTCTTCTGCATCGCTTGCAGTAGCGCTAAGGGTGAACGCCTCTCCATTTTGAAAAGTCGAGCCATCGAGAGTCGAGTCGATCGTCAATACGGCCGCGGTGTTCAGTATCACTTGAACTTGCACCGAATTTGCTGCGGAGTTGCGATCGAAATCAACAACACTGGCTGTAATAACATGGTTGCCGGCCGCTAGCATGGCTTCGAACATTTGCCCCGAACCGATGGAACCCAACAAATTAGATGACCATTGAATCTCACCACTCAAGTCACCATTCTCAGCATCGTCTGCAAAAGCAGTGAAGTAAATCAACTCTGTTGAATAGAACTCCAAATTTTGTGAAGGTGAATCAATCACAATAGATGGCGGCATGCCAACGAGGCAGTCCGCGGGTCGAATTAAAACTTCAGGCCTAAAACGCAGCTCTAATTCATCTAGCTCGACACAGGGGATATCGCTGTTACCGCGCAAATCTAACTGGGTAAGATTATACAATTCGCCCAGTGGCAACACGTAAATAAGATTATTGTTGCTCAAATCGAGTTCCATCAACTGCTCTGCTTCGAAAAACTGATTACTATCGGTAATAGCATTTCCCGATACGTTTAGTATCTGTAGCGAAGACAATTCTCTGATCATGGAAAAATCCACTATCCCACTATTGCTAACATCTAGTTCCACGAGTTGATATCTGATCTGATATCCGGCATCAAAGATCATAAGTTGATCTAGCCTATCGATAGCCACACCAGCCAGGCCAAGATGGGTTAAATTTGGATTGTTGATGATCACTTGATTCACCGCTTGCAGATCAACTCCAAGCACATCAGGGTCTATTGGTTGGTTACCGGAAAGATTGAGTTGCTGCAGCAAACGCATCCCTTGCAATGAACTAA
>CBDTWQ010000614.1:0-1608 GCA_965364115.1 uncultured Gammaproteobacteria bacterium
CTTCATCGGCGTTGAGCGTGTCACTATTGTTGCTGTCGACGTAAATCAACCAGCCTCCTTCCCATTGGTTGCCACCAGTGCAAGACGGTGCCGCTGTCCCGCTGTCGCTGCTGACACAGAGGCTGACCTGCTGGTTGCGTTTGACTGCTTCGCTGCGAGCGTAGGCGAGGTGACCATTTAAGGAGTTGATTTGAGTCACGAGCCGATCGTTCATAGTGAAGGTGTTCATTCCAGGAACGGCGAAACTCATTAGAATCGAAATCAGCGCGATTGTGACGAGAAGCTCAATTAAGGTAAAACCAGTTTGTTTTTTCATAACCTTATACTAGGAGTTGTTGCCTAGTTTTCTTGAACGATTCGATAAAACCTAAGAAAATCTCGATAAACGGTAGCTATGTTGGTAATTTTTATGCAAAAAACCTAAAATAGGGTCAGATAACAGCAATGAGTTCGATAGAAGAGAGAAAAAGATCAATTAGGAGCTTTGTTCGCCGGAGTGGGCGTATGACACCCTCACAAAAGGATGGAATCGCCAAATTTTGGCCTCAGTTCGGCCTCGATTATCAACCAACCCCAATTCAGTTGCCGGCCGACTTTGTTTCGGTCACGCTGGAAATTGGCATTGGCAATGGTGACGCCTTGATAGAAATGGCGGCGGCGGATCTAAATAATCTATATATCGGCATGGATGTTCATCAGCCGGGCATTGGGCGCTGTTTGAACCAGATTGATCAGCAAAGTTTGAACAATGTGCGTTTAATTGAGCACGATGCCATCGAGGTTTTGCAGCAGATGCTGCCTGTGGCCTGCTGTCAGCGCATTTTGCTGTTCTTCCCTGATCCCTGGCCAAAAAAACGCCATCATAAGCGCCGCATTGTTAACCAGGTCTTTCGTGATTTGGTTGATCGCTGTTTACAGGTTAATGGATTGGTTCACATGGCGACTGATTGGCAAGAATACGCCGAGGTGATCGCTGAGGAGTTTCGAGGCGACCCTCGCTATCGTAGTCAAGGCGATGAAAATGGTATTGTGCCGCGTCCTGATTATCGACCTGAAACCCATTTCGAGCGACGCGGGCAGCGTCTGGGGCATGGTGTCTGGGACCTAGTCTTTGTTAAAACATCAGATTCATCACCACCAACATCACGGTGATAAACAGAATCGTCATAAAGAAACCGGCGCGGATAAAGTCAGGCACTCGGTAACCTCCGGGGCCCTTGATCAATGCATTAACTTGATGGGTCGGAATCAAAAATGAATTAGAGGTTGCGACCGCGACCGTCAGCGCGAAAATCGCAGGGTTGGCGCCAACTCCGATTGCGATATTGATTGCCAAAGGCACTAGCAACACGGTGGCCCCCACATTTGACATTACCAAGGAGAAAAACGTCGCCAATGCGGCGACCGCCGCTTGAATTACCCAGATTGGCATGTCGCCTACCACCAATAGTGTTTCTTCCGCGATCCATTTGGCGGTGCCGCTGGTTTCAACAGCAAGCCCGAGCGGAATCAGACTGGCGAGCAGAAAAACCGTGCTCCAGGAAACCGATTGATAGGCTTCTTCAATTTTCAGAACGCCCGATATCACCATACCGATGGCACCAAACA
>CBDTWQ010000615.1:0-1606 GCA_965364115.1 uncultured Gammaproteobacteria bacterium
TCATCTTTGCGTGAAATGATAATCTCGGCTGTCTTGATCAGAATCTGCTGGCGCTCATAGCGAGTCAGACTGGCTTTGTATTTGCCAGCAATAGCGAAAGCCTCGGCCACTTGCTGACGGCTCGCGCGCGGCACAGTGCCGACAACTTCGCCATTATAAGGGTTCAACACTTCAATCCTTTTGCCGGTGTCACCGTCCACCAGCTTGCCGGCGATCCGCATTTTTTCGTGTCTGACTGTCATTGTTGTTCTCGTTTTATCGTGGGTTAATCGACGGATCAGTGGCGCGCGTAGTTGAGTGCGACATCGAAGGCATCGTAATTATGCAGTTGATGGCCTCGATCGAGACCGCTTACCGGTTGACTGATAATCAATGGAACCACCTGTTCGGTCAGCCCGCCATGCGAGCGCAGCGGAACTTCTAGGCCAGACAAATCATGTCGAGAAGCGGTGGTGCCAACCACCGTGTCCTTCGACGAAACTAAAATCAAATCACCCATCCGATCCTGCGCTAGCTCGAAACGCTCACAACCCTCGCGGTTACCGAACACTAAATCGATGCCTGGAATTGCTTGCAGCTGTGCTTTTAGACTTTCAATGTCTGCATCCTCGGGCAGATAAATGGTTGCATACGAGCCAAGCGCGCCGTGATGAACCACATAGGGGTCGGTGATCGGTAGAATGACTCGAGCCTGACCGGAACCGAGTATGCGGTCCATCTCGTCTTGTAGGTAGATGATATTGGGCTCGCCATTTTCATCGTGTTTGGCATTCATCCCATGATCAGCGGTCAGCGCGATGACTGCGCCCATTGCATCGAGCTCGGCCCAGTAGCGATCCATCATCGCGTAAAATGAATTGGCGCCTTCGCTACCCGGCGCGAACTTGTGTTGAATGTAATCAGTGGTCGACAAATACATCAAATCGGGGCGCACGGTTGCCATTAATTTAACCCCGGCAGCAAAGATAAACTCGGAGAGTTCCGCGCTGTAGACTGACGGCAGGTCCATGCCGACCATCTCGAGTACATTGTCGATGCCGTTGTCGGCAAGTGAAACTTGGTCGGATTTTTCTGATGAAAAACAGATTGCGCCATCGGCACCAAATTCCAGCTCATTGCCAAGCAAGCGACGTAATTTATCTTTCGCGGTGACGATCGCGATTTTCGCTCCCGCTTCTTGAAAGGCTTTGAAGATAGTAGGCGTGCGCAATAAAGCCGGCTCATTCATCATGACTTCGCGGTCATTTACCTTGTCGTAGTAAAAATTGCCGCAAATGCCGTGCACCACGGGCGGCACACCGGTGACAATCGAAATGTTGTTCGGGTTAGTGAAGCTAGGCACCACGCAATGAGCGCGCAAATCTACCCCTTGCTCGGCGACAATTTTAGCCATCCACGGCATCACGCCCGCGGCGATGGCTTGCTCGATATAATCGGGTTCGGAACCATCGATACAAACTACCACGCAGGGTTTCTCGGGCCATTTGTAGCTTCGGCCATTGACGGAAATAGCAGGTTTTTGTGGGTTCATGTTGGGTCCTGAATGAGACTGAGGCTTTCACTATAGAGTGAATCCGTTATCAGATTAAATCGATATTATGAATAT
>CBDTWQ010000616.1:0-1605 GCA_965364115.1 uncultured Gammaproteobacteria bacterium
GGCTATAGGCTTTCATTATTCGCCAGTTGGCGATGTAATTCATCGGTGCTACCCCAATCGCATCCTTGAAATGTCGCACTAGCGTGGCCTTTGACATGCCTACCTGATCGCCGAGCGATGACAACGACCATTCGAAAGCTGGGTTCTTGTGAATCAACGTAAGCGCCCGTTGGAGACGACGATCGCGCAGCGCGACGAGGAAACCGGGTGCATTGTCACTTTGTTCCGCGTAGTAATTCAGGAGTTGCAGGAACAGCACCTCGGTGAGCCGATCGATAATGGCGCCACCTTGCCCTTCCGCGCGCCGCATCTCGGCATCAATCAAGGTGACGGTCGACCAGATTGGCTGGTTAGAATTGAGCTTTGGAAAATGCAGTATGTCAGGCAGGGAGTCCAGCAACGGATGCGGTGATTCCTGATCATAGTGAACAATCCCACACATCAATCGATTGGTTATTTCACCCTGCTGGAATAACGGGTTACCGAGTTCACAGGCCTCACCCGCAAGTTGGCTCGAGACCAGCTTTCGACCGGGTTGGTCCGCTATCCAGTGCGAACTGCCGGTCGGTAGCATAACAATGTCCATTTCCTCAACCTTGACCGAGTCATGGTCATCGTCACCGACGAAACAGTCACCTGATAGAGCAATGTGAAACCGCGGAATGCCATTGGGCTCAAGCGACATTCCCCAGGGTGCCGCAAGGTCAGAGCGAAAGAATATGGAGCCTCGGAAACGAAGCGTTTCCAGCACGTCGCCAAGCACATCAAATTTGAATTCATGATTGAGTCGATCAGGCACTTTTCCGATTCTCCAGGGCACCCGGATGGGTGAGACAGACACGCATAATGCGACTTTCCTATTACCGGACGCAGCACTGTCGCCGTGTCCGTCACCAGTTGGAGCGTAATCATGATCAAAACCTTTTGCAAGCTATCGGCAAGCTACGCCTTGTTGATCGGGCTCACCGCAGTTTTAATCAGCCAAGGCGTTTATGCCGAGGAGTATTTCAATATCAAGAACGGTGAACTTGAACGACCCACGGGTTTCCGCGAATGGATTTATGTTGGCACTCCGGTAACACCGAATGAACTCAACAACGGCAAGGCTGCTTTTCCCGAACACCACAATGTATACATCGACCCCAAGAGTTGGGCGCAGTGGAAGAAAACCGGCGAGTTTCGCGATGGCACTATCCTGATGAAAGAATTAGTCAGCGTTGGCAGCAAGGCCGCGGTCAGCGGTAGCGGTTACTTTCAGGGCGATTTCATCGGCTTAGAAGCGACCATTAAGAGTAAAAAACACTTTCCCAATGAACCTGGAAATTGGGCCTATTACAGTTTCTCAAATTCGGATCTGAAGACCCTGAAAGACACAGCCAAAGCATTCCCGACCACATCATGCAACGGATGTCATCAAGGTGCAGCAGCCGATGACTGGGTGTTTACGCAGTATTACCCGGTATTGCGCGGTGGTAAGGGCAAAGGTATTGGCGCTACCGGCGGCATGCACTCAGACCTTTCCATGGATAATTAGCTATGGCTGGTGCGATTAAAATGGTTGCCAGTTTGTTGCTGGCATCAACTTTCGGTTTGACTTCTATCTCG
>CBDTWQ010000617.1:0-1604 GCA_965364115.1 uncultured Gammaproteobacteria bacterium
CTAAACTGCACGATGAAGCCTAAGATTCGGTTGGTTTGATTGATCGAAAACCTTGGCCGCTTCGGTCGAGAGCGTCTTGCGCCAATTCACGACCCAGATAGCGTACTGCAATGTCATCCCAGACAGTCAGGCGGGACCAGTCGGGTGAGTCGGCGACATTGTCGTCATTAGTTAAGAACGGGTTGGGCAAGAAAATGTTTAATTGAGGCACACCTTGGCCGTTGAACAGACGCAATTGCCAAATAATAGGCGCCCCGTGATCGTCAAAACTGCGCACCATTTCCGCCCGTGAGGTGCGCCGCTCTTGCTTTTGATGCGCAGGCGTTGGGTTAGTCGCGCTACCCTTGTTTTCACCGATGCAAAGATGAAAATGTGACCCACCAAAATGAACCGTTAGGTAACCATCAGAAAAGCTGATTGATCTTGGTGCGCATGGACAACGGAACTCATAAGCACCGCCTTCAATGATTGGGCCGAAGACGATTTCTCGCCAGTGGGTTTCAAAAATATAACGCAACAATTCATCGAGAAAGTCGGTTTCGATCGGCAAGGCGTAGATTTCTTCACGGTTACCAGGGCTGTTTTCAATGGTTGGAACAATGCGGTTGGCCACGGCTAGAATTTGTCCAGTTGATGCGATCTCAGCAAACTAGCATACTAGCAGCCTCTCGGCCTGCAGATGAACGGTTTACGATAACTTCGAATGGATATTAGTCTGAACGCAATTTTAGGTGTGCTCGCCATTATTTACGGCATTTATAGTTATATGCAGCGCAAAACAGCGCCTGAGAAAATCGAGAGACTGCAAACCATGATTGAGCGCAATGGTGAAAAGATGGGCCATAGGATCCATTTGTTCGGGTATACCATCATGCCCTCGATCGCCGGTGTTTTGTTATTGTATTCGACTTTAAGCGGTGGCTAAGCCTTATAAGGCGTTCACAGGGTATCTGAAAGTCAGAAGATCGAAAGCCTGTCTTGAGCCAGGCTCAAACACAGCAGGTTCGCAACTCAGTGCATCGATAACTGTTGCATATTCCCTGTTGAATTTTCTGTTGGAGACTAGTCGAATTAGGCGAATGTTGCCTAAGTGGATTCATTGGACTCGTTTTTGTTGCGTAAGTTAGACAATTTTGATTGCAGATACCTGATTTCGCGAAGCCGATCACGCAAGTGCTGCGAGAAGGGTTCTTTTAGCCGCAACTCTTGAGCGTCCTGTCTTAACGACATCAACTCTCGAACTAACCTGGCCTCATCGATAGCGGTGTTGAGGTTGTTTAGCAGTCTATCTGTTTCTGTTATAAGTTTTGGTCGCATGCGCCCCTCCGTGGAACCACTAGTTTGCCATTTTGAACTGAGCTTGACTATCTAAATTATCAGAGACTTGGAGAAAAGTTAAATTAGTCTCTCATTTAAATCGGGGTAGAGTAAGTATTTCATTTAGACCTTTTTTATTATGGCTTTAAGGCTGCCTACGGTTACTCTCTTGACCGTTAAAGTGCCATTTAAATGACTTGATACTAACGAAAAAGAGCTCAAGGCGATGGTTTTACGCCACCGTTAAAAACACTTTCTTTTTATCAGCCAAGACACGGTAAGATTCT
>CBDTWQ010000618.1:0-1604 GCA_965364115.1 uncultured Gammaproteobacteria bacterium
CGTTGCGCAAATTTTCTGCAATCCCGCCCGGAGTGCCGGCTGAGCCGCGGCTTTCCGCTAGAAATAAAATCTTGCCCGTTACGCACTGCTGAAACTGCGGGTGGTGAACATCGATAATTTGGCCATTGTCTGGATTAAACCCACCCCAAAAACTCAAGGTCTCGGTCAATAAAAATGCTTGACCTTGAGCGCTACCGGGAACCAAAACATTGGCCTCGACCAAATCGCTCATGCTGGCTCCCAGGTGTCGAGAACCACCTCACCGTGAACCGCCGATTCAACACATTCAGCCAGGCTTCCAATCACCACTTCAACCGGCAACATTCCGGGCGCGTAGTAGGCCCACTTGGCAGAATTGGTCATGATCTTACCCTGCAAGCCATTGATCACAGGCGAAAAGTAGGTGCAGGTATCGGTGATAATTTTAACCCCTGAGTGCTGCAGCGATTCGATCCACCCTTTTTGCTCCGCCTGCTGCAAAACGAAGCGGCTGGTGGTTAGAAAAAGTCTTAGATTAGGCGCAATCATCCGCCCGTCTAGTAGGCCCATAAGCCGTTCGAATTCAGTGATTGAAAAATGCGGTGTTCCCAAGGCGATGCCGGCCAAAGGTTTTTCTGAATTGTGACCCAACTCGAATCGCGCCTGAAGCAGATCATCAATCGTCAGGGTTAGCGTTTGCCTAGGTTGCTTGCCTTGAAAAGCGTTATCTTGAGTTTTGGCTTCGGGGGTGATGCCGATCACGTGAAACAAAGGCACGCTGCCCGACGAACAAGCGGCGGCACTGATCGCCTTTAGGTCGTCTTCATTCACTGAGACCAAGCCTGCAATCGCAGGCACTCGATTGTTACATTTGCGCCCTAGACAATGACCTAGCAAGTGAAAAAACAAGTCGTTTTCAAGAATCGCTTTGGGCACTCTACTGAGGTCAACCAGAATCTCGGCCGCACGAAATTCATCACGGTGCAGTTTGCTATAGGGCACTCGACCCGTAATCGCGGCACAGACATCTAGGAAGTCACCATATTTGTTGGTTCTAGCACCGATCACTGAATTATAGAAACTCACCGCGTTTGATTCGGAACCAACAATATGGTCGCCGAGCTTGGGTCTGCCCGGCAATTGATAGGGTGCACAAGTCCAAACCGGATTGCATCCGAGTTTGATATAGGCTTCCATCAATTGCTTTGCCTCATTCATCTCGCGGCTTGCGAGCGGGTCGCGCACCGACAAATCGTTTAGAGAGACTAATCCGTTGTTAGTCCATGAGGGCACTGCGAGGGTTGCATCCTGATCCAATAGATGAAGGATGAAATCCAGATGCGCGCGGCCGCTGTAAAAGCAGGCATCGATATGCGCAAAACTAATATCGATCAACGACTCGGCTTGGTCAATTTTGGCGGCAGTGACAATGGTTTCCATTGCAAACTGAACCGCTTTGCCGAGTTTACCGTCAAGCCGCTCCTGATCGAGTTGAGTGAGTTGCAAGTTACTGATGCGTAGTGTCCTCCACAATGACCCGTTTTAATTCGTCCTAGCGCTCCTTATCAGGCTAAGTTTTTCAGTTAAAACTGTGCAAACTATAACCGATAATGAAGATAACCTCT
>CBDTWQ010000619.1:0-1601 GCA_965364115.1 uncultured Gammaproteobacteria bacterium
TGGTGCACGACATCATTTATCAAGAACTCTGTTTAGGTCAGGTGGACGATGAATCCCGCGAGGTTTACCTCGCCATTATCAATCGAATGCGTGCCGAAAAAATTGATGGTGTGATATTAGGATGTACTGAAATCTGCATGCTAGTGGAACCCAAACACACCGACCTCAAGCTCTACGACACTACCTCGATTCATGCCCAACAAGCGGTAATTCAAGCTTTAGAGCCGAGTTAAACATCGCCTAGATCGGGCCGACCTAAATCAAATTGACTTAAATCCGGTCGACAAAGCTCAATCGTCAAATTAGATCGAGCATAAGCGCTGCAAAAAAGCACATACCCCTCGGCCGCTTCCGCACTAGTAATGGCCGATGGCAAACCGTCAGGGTATTCTACCTTTCCTTGATGCACCCGACCACGGCAGGAACCACATTGACCACCTCGACAACTGTATGGAATCAATATATTAGCGGCGTGTGCCGCATCCAGTATCGTCTGGTTAGCGGCTGCTTTGAAGATTTGCCCGGTTGGCATCAACCTCAATTCGAAACCCCTAGTCTCCAAATCCCTATTCAGGCCCGACTCAACCAACCGGTTGACTGCGTTTGCTGTTCAGCCAACGAATAATCGATTGCCATTGATCAAGATCTTGGCGCGCCTGGAATGGGGCCAACTCAAATATGCCCAAACCCCGTTCTGCGGCTCGAACGTAATTCTGGGTTTCACGCAAACTACCAATAAAAGGCGCCTTACGAACCTTTCGCAAAAAACTATCCAGTTGTTGATAACTATTGTAGTTTTCGCGACAGCGATTCGCGATCAATGCCACTCGGGTTTCCTTACGTGAAACACGGCCATTGTTGAGCACATTTTGAATAAAAGTGGTGGCAGCTCGCATATCGATAGACGATGGCAACACTGGGACAATAACGCTTTGCGCGCGACGCAAACAATCCGTTAAATCACGGCCTTTAATCGCCGCTGGAGTATCATAAATAACATAGTCTGCGCTCCGCGGAGCGCGGTAGGAGAGATGAGCGCCATCAATTCCAGTGATTATACTGCGGCCATTAGATCGAGCTTCCAACCAGTCTAAGCTTGAACCTTGCGGATCAAGGTCGATCAGCACGACCTTATTCCCTGCCGCGGCGTAGTGACTTGCGATATTGGTCGCAACCGTCGTTTTACCCGAACCGCCCTTGGCATTTAACACCATGATCGAACGCATATTCCCTCCGCAACAAGCAACCAACTGAGATTCGGATTATGGTTCAATTTTCTATCAGGTTCAAAAGGCCATTTAGAAAATATTCAACTCATCCCAGAATGAGTCGACACGCGCCACGACCTCATCAGACATTTTAATCGTTCGACCCCATTCGCGGGCCGTTTCACCAAATTTGTTGGTCGCATCCAATCCCATCTTTGAACCTAAACCGGAGACGGGCGAAGCAAAGTCGAGATAATCAATCGGGGTGTTTTCAATCAGGGTTATGTCGCGTGCAGGATCGATCCGGGTTGATATCGCCCAAATCACGTCTTCCCAATTTCGCGCATCAATATCATCGTCGACAACAATCACAAATTTGGTGTACATGAATTG
>CBDTWQ010000620.1:0-1599 GCA_965364115.1 uncultured Gammaproteobacteria bacterium
TACCAAAAACCGAGACGGGTTTGCAGTCAGTGCTTAAGCCGCTGCATATGCGCTACGCACAGCGATTTAATCGGCAACGGGGGTGGAAAGGCCATGTCTGGCAAGGGCGATATTTTTCATCGGCACTGGACAAGCATTATCTATGGTCTGCGATCCGCTACGTCGAAAGAAATCCGGTTAGGTCTAAGATAGTGAGGAAGGCCGAAAAGTATGCCTGGTCCAGTGCAGCGGCGCATTGTAATGGCAATACCGACACGGTGCTAACGACAAAGGCCTTCTGGAAGAAGCAATTTGAAGCCATTGGGGATTGGTCAGCCTGGCTAGCAGAGGGTGACCCGGTAGATGAGTTATCCATTATTCGGCGTAATATTGACAAAGGGTTGCCTTGTGGCTCTGATCGATTTATTAGGCGTTTAGAAAAACGAATTGGGCGGGTATTGAAGCACCGACCGCTCGGAAGGCCGGTAAAACTAGAAGAAGATTAGAAAAGGGTAACGTCCCCTTATGTATGCCATATGTATGCACTTATGGCTTGCTAATATCGTCCCCATCGATATCTAGTGTCCTTAATCAGTGTGTATGACATCGTGTATGACTTGTGCACCACGCAGTGTTGCGTGATCAGGGAACCAGATTCGATTGGCAGGTTGATCAAAAACTCTATTCAAAAAGACCTGATCAATTCCACGCGCCTTGAACAATGCGAGATCACGCTGCTGTTCCGCATGAAGGTTATAAAAGTGAGTGAATTGACCGGCTTTGGTTGTTTCCACTCGGTACTGATGAAAACCGAGTTTTCCGTGGGTCCCTATATGGCGCTGTTTACCGCCGATAAAAGCAGTCGTGCAAGCAGAGCTGCACTCCTCGTAAACGTAGGTATCGATTTCCTGCTCGGTAAATAATCTGGCCAGACCACGACCCTCATAAATTTGGCCGCCATGACTTTGCAGTTCAACCGATCTAATCTGGGGGTGCACCTCAAGCGTTGATCGAACCGCTGTCGTAATGCCAATATCCAGATCACCACGAATGACCAGGTGCTGTTGATTTTCGCTCAGGTTTAACTGGTACGCTACTTTTTCACCGGGCCGGGAGTAAGTTTCGACTTGTTCAAGATAATATATAGTGCCCTGGATAACTTCGAGGCAATAAACCAGTGTAAATAAAATCGTCAGCAGGGAAAAAGCCTGCAGCACTCGGGTTTTCATGATGTTTTTACGTTCGAGGTAATCGAACTCGATGGCGCGCAATAGCCCGATCAATTGCCAGGGGTAAATAACCAGGCGGGTGAGGAATAGTGAGAACAGCGTTTGGCTGATCAATTGAGTGGTGTCAGTGGCGAGCTTTGAGAGCAGGAAAAGCTCTGCGTAGGAAATGACGATGAGCAGGGCGACCAGGTTGATCCACAGGGTCATACCAAGCGGGAGTTTGCCGAGCCAGTGAGCCTTCAGATAAGACATTTTGCTATCTTACCTGATGAAGAATGATCTGGTTCGCCAGTGCTCGGCATATCCTGCAGCCTTAGATGCAGGATGTTCGGGGATGATATAGCTTTGCCGGTTAAGCGGCAGACATGCCGCGCAATCGTTCGTTACGGCG
>CBDTWQ010000621.1:0-1597 GCA_965364115.1 uncultured Gammaproteobacteria bacterium
CCAATTTCATCGATCAACTCGAACGGCCCTTTGATCCAGTTGTAACCAAGTTTCATCGCATCATCGATGGCGACCGGGTCGTCGCCAACTTCCGGAATCAGCGAAGCGGCATAGCTCAAAGTGCGCGATAAAACGCGCCAAGCGAATTGCCCATAGAGGCCGTCATCGGCGAGAAGATGCTGCACACCTTGCTGTTCTGCTTTTTCGGCGAGTGGCAAGTTAAGGCGCGGCGCTGCTTCGTAAACTCGAGTGGAAAGGTTCAAGACCTCGCGCCCTTGCTCACCATCACGATAAAAACCTTGCCCCTTCTTATTGCCGGTTTGACCGTTTTTGATCATTTCAGCCATCAGCGGGACTTCACCGGCTTCGAGGTGAAAAGCGTCGTTCTCAGGCAGAATGCCCACCAGACTGCTGACCACATCCGCCATCAAATCGATGCCTATTAAGTCGTAAAGACCAAAAACACCGGTCTTCGGAATGCCCATCGGACGGCCAAAAATCGCGTCAGCTTGCGCCGGAGACAAGCCCAGTTCGAAGGCAGCATGCAGCGCGCATTGAATCGCATAGACACCGACACGATTGCCTAGAAATCCGGGTGTGTCTGAACAATTGACGACGCCCTTGCCAAGGTGTTGCTCGCAAAAATCTGCGAGCAATTTAATAATCTCGGGCTGGGTGTCTTCTCCTCGAACCAATTCCAGCAGACGCATGAACCGCACGGGGTTGAAAAAGTGGGTGATCGCAAAGCGCTGCCTGAATTCGATCGGCATTTCTTCGACCAGCAAGCGAATCGGGATGGTGGATGTGTTGGAGGTGATGATTGCGCGATCGTGGCAGACGGCATCGAGGCGTTTATAAAGCGCTTTTTTAACATCAAGACGTTCCACCACGGCTTCGGCAACCCAATCACAATCGGCCAGTTGCGCAAAGTCATCTCGCGTGTTGCCCAGATGAATCAGGCCTTCAGCCTGATCGCTGATCAGTCCCGGCTGGTCAGGGTCGCGCAAACGTTCGAGACCACGCTCGGCGAGGGCGTTGACCTTCGCATCAGGGTCGCCCGTTTCATCCGCTGGCAAATCAAGCAACCAGACTTCCACTCCGGCGTTGGCCACTTGGCCCGCGATGCCGGAACCCATTGTGCCAGCACCAATCACCGCAACTTTAGATATTTTTTTCATTGCTACTAATTATTTTCCATTGAATTGATCATTCTGCGGAGGTGATGCAGGGTCGCCTTGGGTGCTTCTATTGGCAGCATGTGGCCGTATTTTTCGATGATAGTGGTAGACGCGCCGAGCGTTTCTGCAAAGGCGAGCCCACTATGCACAGGCGTTAGTTTGTCTTTTCTGGCCAACAATAAATGGGCCGGCAGCTTCAATTTGGCAGCGACTTCGTTGCCTTGGCTATAACGGCTGCAAGCTAACAAATCTTCGTATAACGGATTGGCAGACATGATCTGTCGACCAATCGCAATCGGCTGCATTCCCGGAATCGCGCTGATGCCAAATTGAGCCTCAGGCCCAAAACCCCACATCAATAGCATTTCGGCCGCTTGACCCGCACTCGTTTTGGCTGCTTCGATCAACGCTGGGTTCAC
>CBDTWQ010000622.1:0-1592 GCA_965364115.1 uncultured Gammaproteobacteria bacterium
CCAGCGAGTTCCATGCTGATAAACCATTGTGGCGTGGCACGGAAAATTATTGGGGTTTTATGCCGCCAGCAATGGGGGTAACTGTGTTGGTAGTTTTCCGCATGCATGAGTGCGCCTTGTTCTGTCAGCACTTCAATCACATGGTTGTTGGCCTTAAACACGTGTTCACCGGCAAAAATCTCGGTGCTGGGCAGGAAACAGCCGTTGTCGCCGACCGGGTTGTAAATCTCGAGCCCATATTTAAGCCCAATTTCGTAATCGTCTTGGCCGTGTCCGGGAGCCGTGTGCACCGCGCCGGTGCCGGCCTCCAGAGTGACATGGTCGCCAATTACCAACAACGACTCGCGCGCCAGGAACGGGTGTTGTAATTTGAGATTTTCTAGCAAATCACCGCTACCGGTGGCGATCACTTTAAAGTCATCAATGGCGTAACGCGCCATCGCTGATTCAAGCAGACCCTCGGCGAGCAACAGGCGTTCATCCCCTGCCTGCACCAGCGCATATTGCTCTTTAGGGTTAAGCGCAACCGCCAAGTTTGCGGGTAAGGTCCAGGGTGTTGTGGTCCAAATCAACACCGAAATCGAGCCGTGACCGGCACTCTCAGTCGATACGTTAAAGGCGCTGAGAAAAGCGGGTTCGTCAACCGCCTTAAACCGAACGTCGATCGCGGGGGAGGTTTTGTCTTTATAGTCTACTTCAGCTTCGGCGAGTGCTGAGCCGCAATCGGTGCACCAATGCACCGGCTTGTCACCACGGGTGACATGACCGTTTTCGATGATTTTGCCGACCGCGCGAACAATATTGGCTTCGGTGTCATATTTCATCGTTAGATAAGGATTGGCCCAGTCACCTAGAACACCAAGCCGAATGAAGTCTTTGCGCTGACTGTCGATTTGCAGATAGGCATAGTCGCGACAAGCTTGGCGAAATTCGTCGGCTTCTACCTTGACCCCGACTTTGCCGATTTTCTTTTCAATTTGATGCTCGATAGGCAGTCCGTGACAGTCCCAGCCGGGCACGTATGGCGCGTCTTCACCCTTGAGAGTGCGCGATTTGATGATCATGTCTTTCAGAATTTTGTTGACCGCATGGCCGATGTGAATGTCACCGTTTGCGTAAGGAGGGCCATCGTGCAACACGTAACGTTTGCGGCCTTCGCGCGCATCACGAATCTTTTGATAGAGATCCTGATCTTGCCAATTTTTCAGCCGAGCGGGTTCGCGCTGCGCTAAGTTTCCGCGCATCGGGAAGTCTGTGTCGGGTAAGTTCAGAGTGGATTTGTAGTCGGCCAAGGGTTATGCGTCTCGTTCAAAGTAGGCTATTGCCTGATCAGTGTCTTGCCCAATATTGGTGGACAATTCTTCCAGCGAATCAAATTTTTTCTCATCGCGAATCTTATGTAAAAACTGGATCTCGACGCTGTAACCATATACGTCCTGATTAAAATCCAGGATATAGACTTCAAGAATCGTGTCGACACCGCTCACCGTGGGGCGGGTGCCGATGCTGGCTACGCCTCGTAGTAAGCGATTATCTATTCCTTTCACCTTGACCGCAAATATTCCTTTTACGATCAGCGTTTTATCGCCCAT
>CBDTWQ010000623.1:0-1590 GCA_965364115.1 uncultured Gammaproteobacteria bacterium
AGAATCGGTTTACCGAGTGTTACGGTTAAAGATTCGAACCTTGCTGTGCGGTTAACCGCAGGCCCCATTACGGTGAAGTCTAGTCGATCGGGGGCTCCGACATTGCCATAGACAACATCACCGACATTCAGTCCGACACCAAATTCGATAGCGGGCAAATTCTGCCGACGCCGGTAATGATTAATGCTGGCTAAAGTCGTTCGGGCATCAATTGCAGATTCAATCGCTGCTCGACAGGCAGCTCGCTTACTTACCTTCCCACCGATTGGGAAAACAATCAGCATGGCGTCACCGATAAATCGTAATATTTCGCCGCCACGGGCTGTTACAGCCGCTGAAACGAATTCGAAATATTCATTCAACATATCGAGTACTTGATCGGAACTTAGGGTTTCTGAGAGATGGGTAAAATTTCGTAAATCACTAAACCACAATGCGGCATTTATTTTATCGGCGTCACCACGCTTAATCATTCCAGCTAGAATTTTCTTACTGGTACGCTCACCGACATAAGTATCCAACAAAGCAATGGACTGGTAGCGCAATATGTAAACTTCAAGAATAGGGGCGAGATAGTCACGAAGATAACGAAAATTTTCGATATCTGAATCGCTAAAGCCACTTTTACATTGGGTTGATATTAGGATGGCGCTGCCTAATTTATTACCAAAAAAAATGGGCAATGCTAGGTAATCGACGAACCCTTGTTGCGCTAGTTCAAGATAGGCTGCGTGCGCGTCTTTAGGTAACTTATTTAAATTTTGACGAACACGTTTACCTGACTTCATGACGGCTTCAATCGGGCTGCCGATATAACGTTCGCTTAGGAGCGTCTCATGGGTTGCTTTTGTTACGACGGTTTTTCCGCTATCCCTTCGCCATGTATGGGCCAAACCAACTACCTGGGGGTGAATAGTTAGCATCGTAATCAGCAGTCGGTCTACCGGAGCACCTACTTGGGTTAACTTTCTAGCAAAGGCCGTTACAAAAAGTGTTTTGTTCTCGATCAATCGACCTTTTGAAAATAGCCAGCGGATGACTTTTTCAGGATTCCAGTCACTATCGGAGCATAGTTTGGCTTTTGGTTCTGATCTTTTGAGCATTAAGTTGGTGTTTCTCTCAGGTACTATAAAAATGGCAGATTAAAAGCAATCAATCTTCGCCTCGTCTTGGAACAGTATACCTATTAAATCGGCCATGATTTAATAGGTATACTGTCCCAAAACAGGAGAGCAGGGCACAGCTACAAGGGAATCTCTTCGGGTAGCTGACACGACCTCTTCAGCTCACCAAATTGCTGGCTGCGAAAGAAGCGGCAGGTAGCCTGCCTGGTGGCTGAATTTGGTGGGATTATCCAGTGGGAAGAGGCGGTATTATGAATGTAAGCGGGATTTAGTCAGATTTCGGATGCCATCAGGGCCGGGCGGCTTCGCGAATCTCTTCTTTCTGGGTGGAATAAGGGAAATAGGTGTTAATATTTCCTATACTCCGTGAGGCGACGCTGCAATCGCGAAAAAGTACACTTTTAGAGATGGCTCTATTTCATTAGCCGACTGGGAGACAAAATGTTGGACCTTGTCCAGGAAACAG
>CBDTWQ010000624.1:0-1588 GCA_965364115.1 uncultured Gammaproteobacteria bacterium
ATGACCTGACTGATCCGAATGCAAGAGTTTCGGGGCTTTCATCTTTAAGCTCAATTGATCGTTTTGCCGCTTCATTAGAGTCTCGTCTTTTGAGCCAACTACTATCGGATATCAACGACGGCACTACCGGCTCGCTGACGACCGACGATTTCACCGTCAACGTGCAGAACTTTGAAGGAACTATTACGGTTGATATTCTCGACCTAGAGACCGGTGAATCCACCCAAATCGTAGTCGGCACTCCAGCGTCAATTGAATAATCGATATGTCCAACTACTCACTAACAGCATTGAAACCTAAGCTGACCAGAAAACTCTCGGCGATTGTACTTTTGAGCGCATTAACTAGCGGTTGCGGGCTTTCTAGCCTGAAGAATTTGCCGATAGACCAAGCGCCGACGCTCACTGCCCGTGCCAGCACGTACACTGACTTGATTTCGCTACCCGCACCGCGCGGCAAGATCGTCGCTTCAGTGTATAACTTTCGCGATCAAACCGGTCAATACAAACCCTCGCCATCGAGTTCTTTTTCCACCGCGGTGACCCAGGGTGCGACCGCCATGCTGATTAGTGCGATGAACGACTCAGGTTGGTTCATTCCGCTGGAACGCGAAGGTTTGCAAAATATTTTAACCGAGCGAAAGATCATTCGAGCGGCGCAAAATAAACCCAACGCACCGCAAAACCATGGTAACGATTTACCGTCACTGTTATCGGCGAATATCCTCCTTGAGGGTGGCATCGTCGCCTATGAAACCAACATCAAAACCGGCGGCGTCGGCGCACGATACTTCGGTATCGGGGCTTCAAAACGTTATCGTGTTGACCAAGTCACGGTTAATTTGCGCGCCATCGATATTCGAACCGGGCGCATTTTGCACAGCATTTTGACCACCAAAACGATCTTTTCTCAAGAGGTCCAATCGAGCGTATATCGCTACGTTGAGTTTAAGCGATTATTGGAGTTCGAGAGCGGCACCACCACCAATGAACCCGCTCAACTCTGTGTGCTAGCGGCGATCGAGTCAGCGCTGATCCATTTAATCGCCGACGGAGTGGAGAAAAATTCCTGGGCCTTAAATGACCCCAGTGCAAAGCAAGGTATAATCAGCGACTACCTGGCCCAGCGGTTAGGGCCAGCAGCCCTCGCCAAACCCAAGCTCTGACGTTCTACCCACTGACAAAATTAGGGCCTTCGTGATGCCCGCCTGATCATTACTATCAGTAACGCCGAATTATGACCAAGCATCAAAAGAATTGATGATTTTCCACCAGCAAAAGCGGATAATCGAGCGATAAAAAGGTTGCACTGCAGGGTTTATCAAGAAATCAAAATGCGGAACAGTTCACGTTTTTCGCCGTGTGTGTATGTTTCACTAGCCAACCTATTGACAACGGAATGAAATCTAGCGTCGGACATGAATTGACCGAGGCGAATCACAACAAAAATTAATGGGATTAATCGCACTACAATTTCTGAACACAAAAGGGCATCAGCTTGCGCTAATAGCCCTATTATTGATTTGCTCGCCGACCCTCGCCGTGTCCTCTGACGATCTAGCAAACTATAACGAACTGGAGAGTTTTGG
>CBDTWQ010000625.1:0-1587 GCA_965364115.1 uncultured Gammaproteobacteria bacterium
ATTCCTTCTCGTTTGCCGATCAGAAACTCATTAGCGAATAGCTCGTACTGCGCCCGCCACCGAGATCCTTTTGTAGGGCACCTCGGTCGACAAGATTCAGAATGTCACGGTAGGCGGTGTCCTGCGAGCATTTTGCAATCTTCGCCCATTTCGAGGTAGTGAGTTTTCCTTCAAAACCATCAAGTAATTTGTTTAGGATTTTAATTTGACGTTCGTTTAGTGGTTCTTTTGCAAAACGATCCCAGAATTGTGCCTTGTAAAGGACGGCGCCTAATATCTCTTGTGCGCCCTCAATGGCGCGGTCTAAACAGTTAAGAAACCACTCCATCCAGCGCGTGACATCGAGATCACCTTTTTGGGTTCGCTCCAGCAAATTGTAATAGTGATTACGATCACGACGGATCTGCGCCGACATACTATAAAAACGCTGATCTGAACTTTCCGAACGGGCTAGCGCCATATCGGCTATGGCGCGCGCGATACGGCCATTGCCGTCATCAAACGGATGGACCGATAGAAACCACAAATGCGCGAGGCCTGAGCCAATTAGCGGGTCGATATCCGATGGTTTGGCAAACCATTTTAAGAATGCTTTCATTTCTGTTGGAACTTGCTTTGCCGGTGGGGCTTCGTAATGGACTTTCTCTTTACCGATGGCCCCGGAAACAACACGCATGGGACCACGACTATCATCGCGCCAGTTGCCGACAATGATACTGCTCATACCGCTTCGCCCAGTTGGGAATAGTGAGGCATGCCAGTCATAGAGACGGTCTTCAGTCAGCTTTTTGCTGTAGTTGCCAGTGGCATCGAGCATCATTTCAACAACACCGTCGACATCGCGGTCTGTCGGCATGAGACCGCCAATGTTCATACCAAGCCGTCGTGCTATCGATGATCTCACTTGGTCAGGATCTAGGTTTTCGCCTTCGATTGCGGATGACTTGACAACATCTTCGGTCAGAATGCGGAGATGCGCTTCTTTTCGGAGTTCAAAACCCAAGGTTTCCATCCTTCCGAGCAAGTGGCCTTGTTTTCTGGAAACTTTCGCCAGCAATGTCGCCAGCTTTTTTTCATCCCAGGTAACGTTTGGCCAGTCTTTCTGTTCCCAGAGATACACTCTATAAACTCCGCACTAAATGCGGACATTATGATCGATATTCGCCACATTGACAAGCATAATGTCCGCACGTGATGCGGAGTTTAAGCTTGCTAATCTCCGCATGACCCGCGTTTGTGCTGGTTTACCGATGGTGTGCCAATTTTGTGCCCTAATAACGATCAGTTACTGCCATTTACTGGCACCAATACAAGTGGGGGCACGTAAGTAAATGACTTTATTGAGTTGCAAAAATATAGATCAAACTGAAAATCCTCGTGTCTGTGTTGAACGCGGACCCCGGGTGCGGATCGGGTTGATTGTTTAGCACATCCCTGTGCTAAATCCTTCGGACTCGCTGGCGCTCGCGTTAAAATGTTCTAAACATTTTAATCCGCCCGTGGGCACCATTATATGCGTCTAAAAACAATGCCTTATCTTTTTTTGAAATGACTATTCTACGTACATTGATCCATAATTAGTTCAGT
>CBDTWQ010000626.1:0-1584 GCA_965364115.1 uncultured Gammaproteobacteria bacterium
CTATATTCAAGCACACCAATTGTATCGGAGTTAGAGTGAGCCAGCTGGACCCCACAACTAAAGGCACCAAAGAAACGGCGTTAACCGCGCTCGATTCGCTCAAGGCGAAAGATGTTACCGTTCTCGATGTTCGTGATCGGGCCAGTTTCACCGATCTGATGATTTTTGCTAGCGGCAGTTCTAAACGCCATGTCAGTGCTATCGCGGGGGCCGTGATCGAAGCAGCCGAACAAAACGACTGCCCGTTGCTTGGGGCAGAGGGTGCCGATATTGGTGAATGGGCCTTAGTCGATTTGGGCGACGTAATAATTCACGTGATGTTGTCCGATGTGCGCGAGTACTACGACCTAGAAAATCTCTGGAGCGAGGAATTGGCGTCGTCATGATCTGTTTTGCCTGCTTTAAAGCTGGTTTTTTAGCTAATTTTAAAGCGATTTAAATCGGGCCGCGTTAGACGTGCAAATCAAGATCGTCAGCATTGCGCAAAAGATGCCGGCTTGGGTTGACACCGCGTGTGAAGACTATCAACGGCGTTTACCCCGTGAAATTGGCTTAACCCAATTAAGCTTGCCCTTATCGTCGCGCAAAACTAAAGAGGCGGCATCTGCGATTCAACGCCGTGACTCTGATTTGATTTTAAGCAAATTGAAGCCGGGTGCCTACAATATCGCGCTGGATGAAAAAGGCGCACTTTGGAGCAGCATTGACTGGTCAAAGCAATTGCAAAGCTGGATGTTGAACCACCCCCATGTAAATTTGATTATTGGTGGTCCGGATGGGCTCTCTGCAGAATGCTCGAAAGCCTGCCAGCAGCAGGTTTCATTGGGTCGAATGACGATGCCGCATGCTTTGATTCGTGTGATATTGCTAGAGCAGCTTTACCGCGCTTGGACGATTTTACAGGGTCATCCCTATCACCGCGCCTAGCTCTGACCTCACAGAGCACTTTCCGCAGTAAACAAAGCGGGGTCGAATCATTGGCTGTCCACAGCCGCTAGCGGCATCTTTATTTGGCAAAATTACTCGTGATCAGCGAACCATTTTGAATCATCTTGTTAGCGTTAGTTGATAAGCATTTTCGAACCATCAACGCGGACATTGTACCAACTAATTGGTACAGTTTTCGCTTGAGGCGCAAGACCCCGATTGCAAAACGAGATATGATTCAGTGATGATTTATCTTGCCTCCAACTCCCCGCGACGAGCGGAATTATTGCGCCAAATTGGTGTTGAGTTCGAGCAGCATCGGATCGATCTTGATGAGACTCGCCAGGTCGGTGAAAGTGCCAGTCAGTACGTCTGCCGTGTTGCCTGTGAGAAAGCAAAAGCCGGTCTAGCTCAGTTGACTCTAGCCCATTTGACTCAGGCCCATTTGACTCAGGCCCATTTGACTCAGGCTCAATTGGTTTTGGAGCAATCGAAGTTTGCCGTTCTGGCAGCAGACACGACGATTGCGCTTGACGCTGAAACGATTGGTAAACCGACCGATTGCAAACATTGTTGTGACATTCTGAGCCGCCTTTCGGGCAAGCGGCACGCTGTTTTGACCGCAGTTGCGCTTGCCACTCAAGATCATTTAGATTA
>CBDTWQ010000627.1:0-1583 GCA_965364115.1 uncultured Gammaproteobacteria bacterium
CTGAGTGCTGTATTAAATGACATTACTTTTCTCCTGCCTAGTTACATAATTTTTCGAACTTGGCTCATATTTACGTCGCCAAGTCCGGTTAAACTGAGGGTCAAATCTTGACCACCAACGCCGAGAGTGACGCTTTCCACGTCAACCACTGTATAAAGCTTGCCTGAACTGACCTCTTCGCCTTGATGGACCTCGGCTGAAATGCGGTAGTTACCGCTCGCCATCGGTTCACCTGACGCGTCTGTGCCATCCCATTCGAATTCGGCTAATCCAGCTGAGTTGACGCCCAGCTCTTCGCGATGCAGCAGTTGGCCACTCGCGCTCTCAATAGAGATCACCACTCGATTGGCCGGCCGATCGAGATCAACCGCGCCCCGCAGCGGCTCACCTGCAGTCAGAACCCCTTCATTGGATGGCACCATCACGCGGCGACCCACTAAGGTTGAAGCCTGCAAGGCCTGATTCGACTGAAAAGACGAACTCATTTCGGTAAAGGTAGTGTTTAAATCATTGATTCCGTTAACTGTGCCAAATTGCGCCATCTGACCCAGAAAATCGCCATTCTCCATCGGCTTCAGCGGGTCTTGGAACTTTAACTGGGTGGTCATCAATTCGAGGAACTGAGCTTGCCCAAGTTCATCATTACCACGCGTGTCGGTCTCGGCAGGCGAATTTAAACCCAGCTGGGTATAAATATTATTGCTATCGATTTCGTTCATTACCAATCTCCCTAATTACCTAGCGACAGCACTCGCAACAGCAAGTCGCGCGAAGTGTTGAGCACTTCAACATTGTTTTGGTAAGAGCGCGAAGCCGACATCATATTGGCCATTTCTTCGACTGGATTGACATTACTGCCAAAGACGAAACCCTCAGCGTCAGCAAGTGAATGCCCCGGATCATAGCGTCGTGCGACCTCGCGCTGATCTTCGATAATTTGAACCAGCCTGACGCCGGCCTGGTTTGGTTTGTTCTGGTCGGCGAGCATGGTTTGAAAAACCGGTTGGCGCGCGCGGTAGGCCTCTTCCAGCGTTGACGCCGAAGTCTCAGCGTTGGCCAGATTACTAGCAGTCGTATTAAGCCGGATGGTTTGCGCGCTAATCGCGCTGCCCGAAATTGCAAAGTTAGCAAATAGTCCCATCGTTATTCTCCTTTAAGGGCTTTCATCAAACCCATCACCTTGCCATTCAAAAAAGTAAAACTCGATTGCAGCTGCAATGCGTTTTCAGCGAATTTGGCCTGTTCCACATGAGAGTCCACGGTGTTGCCGTCTAAGGACGGACTCAGCGGAACTCGATAAAGCAACTCCGAAGAAGCGGAAGCAGATGCCATCGCGGGGGACGCTGAAAAGTGGCGACTGTTAGTCGCTGCCAACGTAATTGAATCGTTACCTTGATTACTGGCCTTGCGAAGTGCCTGGGAAAAATCAATGTCACGCGCCTTGTAATTGGGTGTATCAGTGTTGGCCACGTTAGAAGCCAGAATTGATGCGCGTTGGCCGCGCAATACTAGGGCGTCATCGTGGATGGAAAAAGCTGATTCAAAATTCAAGGGCATTGCGTCTACCAGTGTTGTAGCGATGC
>CBDTWQ010000628.1:0-1580 GCA_965364115.1 uncultured Gammaproteobacteria bacterium
CTGGCAGTTATAGGCGAGTCAAATGCAAGGCTTGCGCCGCAGTTGAGTCAGGCGCTGTTGAGCCAGGTGCCGTCAGAGGCTAATTCAATCGATCGCCTAAGTGGGTTGAATGGTGGGCTGAATAGTGCATTGCCTAGTGAGTTGAATAATGGCGCTAAGCTGCCAGTGCCAACTGCGCTGACCGGTTCTGAAGTGGTCGTTAAAGGCGAAATCTCAGAGTCGCTAGCCACTAGTCAAAAATTCCCAGTAGCACAAGCCGCAGCCGCAGCTGGTCTGGTGCTGAGTGCTAACAAGGCTGAGAAATCGAACTGGTTGCCAGAGAATCGGCTTATAACAAACTTACCTCCAACTAATTTTCCTATAACTAATCTGCCTATAACTAACTTGCCTATCAAAAGTGTGTCGATAGAAACCGAATCACCTGTGTCGAATCCCAAAGCGGGCCTAGATCAGCTAGCCAATAAATCCGGCCAGCCAGCATCGGACAAGTTATTCCCGATGCTGAACTCGGCGCAAACGGAATCGGTTGACAGTCTGTCTTCGACGGTCAATCGATTGTTAAAAGGGGTCAATGACAACCGTTTTCAGAATTTTGTGACCCATGCCAAGCCTGGACTTCAAAATTCTGATGCTTTAGCGTCTTCTGAGAAGGGTTTTCCCACAGATCTGTTATTAGATAAAACCGCGTTGTCTAATAAAAATTTAATCTCGTCTCAACGGATGGCGCAAAACGAACTCTACCATCATGGATTGTCAGCATCGAAACAAGGCGCGCCGAATTTGCCAGTTCCGACTGCCAGCGATGCGTCAATAGACAAGTTTCCTAGCGCGGCTGGAATGCCTGCAGCTCTTGACCCCACAGTCACAACAGATTTGGGACTGCCAAAATCAGCGCTGGAATTAAATACAGTAGAGATAATCGGCCACCGCAAGGCGGACCTGGCATCGGTCTATTCAACGATGTCGGTTAACCTCACTGCAGCCGCACCCCAGGCCAACGCCTTGTCAACAAGTTCGCCAATAGTGCAAACGCCATTTGAGTTGCTCAGTCTACCGAAGCAAGCCGGTGCCCATGATTTGGGCAATGGGCTGGGTGAGCGGGTGAACCTAATGCTGAATCAAAAGCTCAACTCAGCGACGATTCGTCTTGATCCGCCGATTCTTGGCAAACTCGACGTGCAGATAAAGCTGACGGATGACTTAACCTTGGTGACAATCCAGGCTCAGCAATCACAAACTCGCGAGCTGATTGAATCTGCCAGCCACCGGCTGCGTGACTTTCTGCAAGAGGCGGGTTACAACAATGTAAATGTCGATGTCTCGGACCGTCAACCACAGTCGCAAGGTCAGTTCGAACAGGCCGATTCGATGGATGAAAATATCGAAGTAACGATCGACCCAAATTTAGCCCAGCTAGAATTGAATCAACACAACAGTCGCCAGCATGGCTCGAATGGCGTTATTGACACCTTCGTTTAAACTCGTTGCACCTTTTCGCCTGCGATTTCCGCTAAGCTAGCTAAGAATCACATCACAGCAAATCAAATTCAAACCTCACGTAACCTACGTAAAGAACCTGG
>CBDTWQ010000629.1:0-1579 GCA_965364115.1 uncultured Gammaproteobacteria bacterium
CTCGATAACCTACTCGATCAACATGGCACTGGGCGCGTGCTTTTTCGTAACACCCGACAGGTGGTCAAAGGCTTTCCAGCACGTGACGTCCACCCGATTGAATTAACGGACAGCTCACCTAACAATGCTTATCTGGAATGGTTGGGGCAATTCTTGCGCGACCATCGAGAAAAGAAAGTCTTGGTGATCGTATCTGCCGCGAGCGCGGCGAAAAAGTTGGTCAACGACCTCAAATCGAAATCGGGTTTGCTCGCCGCCTTGTTCTACGAGGACATGACTTTAGTGGAGCGAGATCGGGCGGCAGCTTGGTTTGCCGATCAAGAAGAGGGCGCTCAGGTGTTGGTTTGCTCAGAAATTGGCAGCGAGGGGCGTAACTTTCAATTTGCCCATCATTTGGTGCTTTTCGACTTGCCGGTTAACCCAGACCTGCTCGAACAGCGCATCGGTCGGCTCGATCGAATTGGTCAAAATGCAGTGATCAATATTTACGTGCCCTACCTCGAAGGCAGCGCGCAACAGGTTTTATTTCGCTGGTATCACGAGGGGATGAATGCGTTCCGTCAAACCTGCCCTGCCGGGCATCAAGTTTATCTCGAGACTCACGAGCAACTGCAGCGGCATTTACAAAACCCTGAAGAGCCGCTTGAGGGGCTTATCGAAAAAACCCAAAAATTGCATCAACAGCTTAATCTGGCATTGCAACTCGGTCGTGATCGACTGTTGGAAATCAACTCTTGCCGCCCGCTTGTCGCAGATGCGTTGATTGAAGAAGCGATGCAGCGCGAAACTGAATTTGATCTGTTCACATTTATGGAACGAATTTACGATTGCTACGGGGTTAATAGTGACATTCGTGATCGTGATAGTTGGGTGATTTCGCCGGGCGATAATATGCTAGCCCCGATGCCCGGATTGCCTGACGAAGGGATGACGGTGACCTATGACCGAAGCGCTGCGCTCGCCAATGAAGATTTGCATTACCTCACTTGGGAGCATCCGTTCGTGCGTAATTCAATGGAGTTGATCCTTAGCAGCGAGTTTGGTAACACCGCGCTAGTGGCAATGAAATACGCCGGAGTCAGCGCGGGCACTTTGCTCGTTGAGTGTCGCTTCCTAATGGATTTCACTGGGGATAGTTCAAGCTCGGGTGGGCGTTATTTTCCAACCGCTGGCATTTGGGTGATCATCGACGAAGCGGGTCTTGACCATGCGGGTCGGAGCCAGTTTGAAGCAAGCTTGACGAAGCTACAGTCGGTCGATCACGACACCGCGATCAAGGTAGTCAAGGCTCGCGAGGCCGAACTCAAGAAGATGCTGTCGCAAGCTGAAATCAAAGCCAATCAGCAAGTGGGTGATTTGGTTGCGGCGGCTCGCACGCGAGGGCAGCAAAACCTGGGACAGGAAAGTGAACGCTTGATTAATTTGCAAAAAATGAACTCAGGTGTGCGCGATGAAGAGATTCGGTTCTTTCAAAATCAGCTGGAAAGCTTTGAATTGTCGTTGACTAACGCACGCCTGCGGCTTGATGCGGTGCGGGTGATTGTGGCTATCTAGGTCGGGCCGCGTAGGTCGGGCCGCG
>CBDTWQ010000630.1:0-1579 GCA_965364115.1 uncultured Gammaproteobacteria bacterium
CTGCAGATACCGGTAGGCCGTTTGCGTAAAATGAGCATGGGTGACGATTATTTGGCGGCCTTCACGGTCGGCGACCAATTGCTTTGGGGCGCCGCCGAGCCTTTGCGCCGGATGTTGAGGATTTTGTCCGAAAACTAGATTCGGTCGTTTTCCAGTCGTGGGTGAGAATCAGCGAACTTCTGAATAACTGTCGCTCAAACAGGTTGATGACCAGTCGATTCATCTAGTCGATTAGGACAAATTTGAGGCGGTTTATGGTTGAATTCCAGCAAAGTTAGTATGAGTAGCGCCCAGATGTTCAAGAGACCGGCTTTTTAGTTAAATAATTCCTATTTTCTGATCTCAGCGACCTTTATCCTGTCGGTTGTCTGATTAGGTTTCTCCAATCGGTCGTGTATCTATCATTAGGCCTTCGAGATTCATTAATCATGCGACCTTGGGAGCAATGGGTGAACACCGAAAGATCAGTCGATATTTTTTCGCCGCTGTATAAAAATGCAATTGGAATCAATTGTTTGGCTGTGATATAAGTTTCTGATATTCAGTCCTGTGCCAGCCCTAATGCATTCGATAAAGGATGGTTGCGGAAATGATAACTAGCGTACTAGTAAAGAAATAAAATTCTTTGCCAGAGGTTTTGATAAAATCTGTTTTGTAATCTATAGTTACACGTGATTGTGAATGTGTTTTCTTTAAAGTAATTTCTCAGCCCAAAGGTTAGGTCCAAGGATTTAGGTGCCGTTTAAAATAATGGGTAGAGATGGTGGGAGTTTAAACTTGCGTATTTCGGGTTTTATTGGTGTTTTGTGGCTGCTTGTCTGCATGCCAACAAACGCTATCGCCTTGGGCCTGGGTGATATTGTTGTCAATTCTTACCTGAACCAAAGGCTCAACGCCGAGATCGAAGTCATTTCGGCGCGAGCTGGCGAAATTGACAATCTGCTGGTGAGTTTAGCCTCGAGGGATGCCTTCACTCGCGCAGGATTGTCGCGTCCGAATTACTTGTCTGAGCTTAAATTCTTTGTCCGAAGAAACGAGGAGGGCGATCAAGCGACGATCCTGGTGACTTCTCGATCCGCGATCAAGGAGCCATTCCTCAACTTTCTGATTGAAGCAGATTGGTCGAAAGGACGAGTTTTACGCGAGTTCACGATCTTGTTGGATCCTCCATTTTTTGCTAATCAGCCCAAACCCGCGAGCACTCGACAGTTGTCAGATAGCCAGCCGGTAGCTCGTTCTAGCCAATCGTTAGGTGGGCAGTCTCAAGCAGTAAGGCCCAGTTCAAATACCGACAGCGTGATTTCTCGATTGCCGACAGAATCGGCTCGCTCCTTTAGGGAATCGGGGAATCGTAGCGCGGATAATCAGCTGGCTGAAAGTAGTCGAAACACGGAGCCTATTGGGGATACTCAAAACCAATCTACGAATCGACCGACAGCGTCAAACTTTCAAACACAAAGCCAACAGCAAAGGCAACAACAGCCTGTTCGACAGGGCGATGTTCGGGTAGTCAAGAACGATACCTTATGGAGTATCGCCTCCGGCTTCAAAACAAGCGCGCACAGCATGTCGCAAGTCA
>CBDTWQ010000631.1:0-1578 GCA_965364115.1 uncultured Gammaproteobacteria bacterium
TTTACCGACTACGATTTTGCGAAGCTTCAACCGCCCGATCAGAATGCTCATTTAGTGCTAGTCGAGAATCCGCCGCAACACCCGCAAGGGGACTTCAGCTTGGTCGATGGATTGGTCCGCAATTGTGGAGATAGCCACCATACTTATTCCGGTGTCGCAGCCTTCAGGCGTTCTTTCTTTGAAGGTTTAACGCCTGGCAAACGTGGTCTTGCGCCGTTGTTGATAGCGGCCGCTGATCTCGGGAAAGTGAGTGGTGAGATTTATACGGGTGATTGGGACGACGTGGGAACTGCTGAGCGTCTGTCGGCCTTGAATCAAAAATCCTGACAGTCTCGAAGCCAAGTCGTTTCGACAACGAGTAAATCCAAGTTCTAGGGATCCGAGCCAAATTTAGCGGATAGCACGGTGTTTCTGTGCGAGTAATCAAGAGGAGGCCGCTGTTAACTATTTTCTTGCAGCTATACTCAAATGCACTGAGCCAATTTTGGTTTCAATATGGTAGCGATCCGAGGCTGTTTTATTGATCTTTTTTTACGGGTCTATTTTTTATACGAACCTATTAAAAACGAAGCGTGTACTTCAAAGAATGGAGATTTTGGATGAGAAAAATATTAACAGTTTTAGTGTTTAGCTTTAGCTTTCTAGCGGCGTCATCACCCGCTAAGGCAGCGCTGTCGGGTGAATACATTTTCACCAAATGTGGTTTAGGTGGAATGGTTTTTCCTGATAAGCCAGTGCTTGCCCTGACTTTAAACTTTACCTATGATTTAGGTACCACTGCGCTTACCTCTGGCGTGCTCGAAAGTGGATGTAGTGGCAGCAGCTATCAGTCAGCCAAACTGGTTTATGAGAAATATGCAGCGATTGAAGCGGAAACTGCGATTGGCAGTGGTGAACATGTAGCCGCTTTGATGGATATCTACGGATGTGACAGCAAGGCAAGCGAAGCAGTGATGGCGCAAACCAGAGTCGGTTTTGCCGAAATGGTCGGATCTTCAAATTATTCTGAAATCAGCCGTCTGCAAAAAGTTAAAACTTATCATCAGATTGTTGACCGCGCGGCGTTGAGTAATTGTACGATTTCATAATAACTTTATTTAGTAAGAGCCCGCTGCCGCTGTTGGTATGCGGGCTTTTTTTTTGTTTGTTGCCGCATCCAGCCGCCGCCGCTGCTGTTAATCTTGCGGAATTGGCGAAAGATCCACGTTGGCTGAAGCTAGGGTATTACAAGAATAACGGTGGTCATCTTTTAAGTGAGGTGAGTAGCCCCGAGTTCTTCCTCTCGCCCGAAGGCAACGCGTCGCCGCTTAAAGAATTATCCAGCACGATTGAGTCAATGCGTCTGCCATTGACGACGCAAGCAGCGGATGCACACGCGATCTGCAAGTTCCCAGCGAGATTTTTATGGTTGAAATCAATCGGTGAGTTGACCCTTGATTTGGATCCGTTTCGTGACTGTCCGAGCCTCGTCGCTTGGCTTAAGCCGAATAATTTAGAATCAGCTAGTCTCGTCTATGTCACCGGTTACCTAGGTAATCCGGCTTCAACCTTTGGTCATATTCTTTTAAAGCTAGCTAA
>CBDTWQ010000632.1:0-1578 GCA_965364115.1 uncultured Gammaproteobacteria bacterium
GGCCTGCGCGCAGCACGGCCTTGCAAAAATGATAGGCGCTGTCAGCCGCTTGATGGGTGTAAGGACCGGCAGTTACCATAATCGCAAACTTCATTGCGATGGCCCGCATTGGTCAATCAAAAGAAGATGTTTTCGGTCTTGAGAAGGCGTTGATTTGATGGCCCTTGCACTCGTTATCAATGAATCGTAATTATATCCGTAAACGACCCGTTTTGGGTACGTTCCTAACTCAGTTCAATTTTCCATCAATGCTCAACCACGACGAGTTTCTCTTTTTTAGGCTTGCAGGCTGACTGGCAGGTCGACTGATAGATTGGTTTGTTGAGGGGCTGGCTAGATAATATATTAGCGGGTGTCCTCTAACGTCCTAACGTTGGTTTGTAGATTGGTTAGCAAAATAATATATTAGGTGGTACCCGCTAACGTCTCCCAACATCTCAAAATTCAGGCGTTTTCGATAGTAGACTTATAAACCCTGACGAGGAATAGAAACCATGAATGATCTTTTCGTTAAGCTGGAGGCAAACCCTAAAGCGGGCTTGCAGCCATCAAATTTCACCCCAGCGGAGGCTTTCACCACCGATGACCAGCATGAAGTTAATCACGCTTATTTTACCGCAGATGATGAAAGCGTTTTGGTTGGCACTTGGGAGAGCGCGCCCTGTAAAGAGGAGATCGCGGCTTATCCGGCAAACGAAATGATGAGCGTGATTTCAGGTTCTGTTACCGTAACCGGTGCCGATGGCCGATCAGAAACCTATACTCAGGGCGACGTGTTTTTCATCGGCAAAGGAACCGCTTGCATTTGGGAAATCACCCAGACTTTGCGCAAGTTTTATATGATTGCCAGCTGAAACTTTAGCTAAGCCAAGTTGGCGCTAAACGTATCGAAGGCGTCACCGGCGGCAATGCTTCGCCGAACTCGGTCCGCAGCGAGCTTAAGGGTTGCTTCAAATTCTAAGTGATAGAGCGCAATCGCGCTGCCGTAGACAATGCTGTCGAGTGTAATACCCGGCTGATTCTGCAATGCAGCTACTCCTAAATTTGCGCTTTGATCAATCGCATTAGTTATAGTTTGGCGGTCAGCGGCTTGCAGCGTTTTGGCATCACCGGGCAGCGGAACTGCTCGTCTTGTCTGTTCAATGCCGAGGCTAACCGGGTCGAGTTCAAAAAACTTATCTTCTCGATTGCTCTGAAACTGATAGAAACGCATTGGCTGTCGCAATGATGGCAGCACGCCACCTTCGACGCCGCGAACAATTGCGGCGGAATCATAGCCAGCGAAACGCGCGATCTCCGCATAAACTGGCGGATAGGCTTGATGCACATAGCCGGTGAGCAAATGGGTTTTGCGCTTTCCCGAGACGGGCTTATTCACTACCTCAAGGGTGGTGAGCAAGGTGCGTTTAATCATCAGGTTGCGTAGCGGCAACAAGCGGTGCAGAGCAGGGCAATACTGGCTTTGATCGAGATATCCCCAGCCGATGCTGTGATCAGCCAGGCGGGTCGCTAATTGTTCAGTACTGTGGTCAATTTTGACCCCGGCTGCTGCCAGCACATTGCGATGAGTGATGCCAA
>CBDTWQ010000633.1:0-1575 GCA_965364115.1 uncultured Gammaproteobacteria bacterium
CAACTCAAACAAAACACTATCAATAGCGCTATTCATGACGCCGAAAAAACAGTGCAGCAATTCAAAACCATTCGCGCCTATTACACCAATAATGTCGTAAAAACGATATTACAAAGTCAGGATATTCGACCTTCGATTGACCATAAAGGCAATTCTAAAGCCATTCCACTACCGGCGACTATGATTCACGATTTAAGTCAAATGTTGAAAGATAAAGGTACTATTCTAGATCTTTACAGCAAATTCCCTTTTCCCAATCGTAGTGATCGGCAACTTGATAGTTTTCAGCAACGTGCCTGGGACTTTTTACTCGAAAAACCTGATGGCACCTTTAGCGAAGAACAAGTTGTTGATGGTAAACCTGTTTTAAGAGTTGCAGTAGCGGATAAAATGGTGAGTCAAGCTTGCGTGAATTGCCATAACAGTCGCGGCGATACACCGAAAAATGACTGGAAGCTAGGTGATGTGCGCGGTGTACTTGAAATCACCGCAGATATTGAGAAGCAGATCAATGCGGGTACAGATGCAAATTTAACTATTCTGATAATTATTGCCGTTGCTTTGATAGTGATGCTTTTTACAATCGGACTTTTATTCAAAATAACCGTGGGGTCGCGTTTGAGTCAATTAACGGCGAGGCTTAAGGATATTGCAATAGGCGATGGTGATTTAACGCAGAGAATGTTAGTTACAGGAGACGACGAGATTAGTCGCCTATCGATCTATTTCAACCAGTTTATCGATAAAATTCACAATACGATTCGGGAAGTTTCAACCGTTGCCTCGCAAGTGGTGGACTCGGTTCAGGGACTTGATTCAACAATTACCAAGGTTAGTAAAGGGGCGTTACAGCAGCAGCAAGAAACCGGTTCTATCGCTTCGGCAGTGACAGAAATGTCGGCCATTTCAGCTCAGGTAAATGATAGTGCCTCAAGTGCTGCCAAAGAAACAATCACGGCCGACAATTCGGCCAAAAATGGTAAGCAAATTGTGAATCAAACTGTTGATAGCATTCATCAATTATCGAGTGATGTGTCTACCGCTGCTGATGTTATTAAAGATCTAGCGAATCAGGCAGAAAACATAGGGTCGGTACTTGATGAAATCAGAGGCATTGCGAATCAAACCAATTTGTTAGCATTAAATGCAGCCATCGAAGCTGCTCGTGCTGGTGAACAAGGCAGAGGGTTTGCCGTTGTTGCCGACGAAGTTAGAACTTTGGCGAGCAGAACACAGGTATCTACCGAAGAAATTCAGGTCATGATCGAAAGTCTTCAATCAGGAACAAAGCAGGCAGTCTCGGTGATGGATAAGGGTCAAAGTCAAGTGTCAAAAACAGTTGAAATGGCAGCTACTGCAGGCCAATCACTGGATGTTATCGTGTCGTCTGTCGCCGAAATTAGCGCTATGAATAATCAAATAGCCCATGCTGCAGGTGAGCAGCAAAAAACAGCAAACTCCGTCTCGCAGAATGTGTTAGCAATTCAAATTGTTGCCGATGAAACCGCAGAAAGTTCCTCGACGGCCCGGCAGTCTAGCGACAGTGTTTCCAGGCACGCAAAGATGTTGAAAACC
>CBDTWQ010000634.1:0-1568 GCA_965364115.1 uncultured Gammaproteobacteria bacterium
CAGCCTGCCTGAGTGATCGGTTGGATAGTTTTAAAGCACCATACTCAAGACTAAAACTAAGCCAACAATAACGACGGCTATTATTAACATGTTCTGGCCCAACGAGACTCTGAACGACTTCCTTTCTAACAATAACGGCGCCAATTCTTGATCCGACAAGTGAGCGCAATATTGGCATTCGGTTGCATGTTTTGAATAGTAACTTTTGCATCTGACACAGCATACATAGCCTTTAAGTTTTTTAGTCTGCTCCGAGAGTCGATTGAAAAGCCAAAACATTTAACGCTGTTTACTCACAAAAAGATTCCATCGGCAGAGGTATTGGGTAAATGGTTCGATTGCACAAAATAACCATCAAATAGCGTCGTCAGTCAACAAAACGCCGACATACGGAGCATGGGTTAATACCGCTCCTTGTTGAGTTTCAATCGCGTCGAAGGCGGTTACTAGTTGACCCAAGCAAGATCGATCCTCTGGGGTTGCCCTCAGCGCCTTAAGTGCCGCGACTAAGACATCGATCGCCTCGCCTTCAATGTTCTGTTCAATCATCTGAATAGAATGGTCGATGCTCGATAGATTAATCGGTTTCGATCGTTGATCAGGATTTGCGGAAGTCTCGCCAGAGTCAGTCGCCCTGCGATCATTGGGGTTTGCTTTAAACCCGGCAAATGCGTGGTATTCCTCGCGAGCCCGCTGTTTCAGCGCGCTAACAAATGTGTTGAAGGTTTGCGGGTTGGGCTGATCTAACCGCAGTGATAATAACGGACCACACTTGACCCGGCTGTGAAACTCGAGAAATGGCTTATTGACGACGGGTTCAGGGTTAAGCGTGGTTAGCACGACGGTTAACTTTTCTTCGTTAAAAAGCGTTTTGACGCGGAAGTTGACGACATCGTCCTTGAGCTCAAATTCTCGAACTTCTTTTAAAAACTGTTTTTGTATGAGTTTCATAGCGACTACTTATTTTGATTGAAATGCGGACTGCAGTGGCTAATTATGCGGGTATGCTGCAGGATCGCCAATTGCTTTATCTCATTTAAAATAATGTTGGATGCATAAAAATGGCTGATAGGCAGTTTGACGCGGAAGTTGATACACTCCGTTCAGTTGTGGAGTTCGGTTCAGTCTTCAATTAGAGCAATTCTAGGTTAAGCGGCGCTAAATTCTGCTCGAACCTAGACAATATGAATGTAGAATATAGAATGCGAATACAGAAAGAGCATAAAAAGGTGACCTATGAGTGAGCAGAAAAAAACTAGGCCGGTTGTTCCTGATGGTGAGTCGCGCTATCTCGTGACGCGCCAAATGAAAGCCGATGAAAAAGGTTTTGTTGGTTACGAGACAATCTGGGAATCATTCCAAAAAGAAGCCAAGTACGAGACGCCTAAACAACCTTAATTTGATGGTTGGTGCAGCGAGCTTTGCGCAGGGCTCGCCACTTCGAAAGACAATCGTTACCGGCTGAAAAAGCAAGGACCTGGTTCCTTGCTTTTTTATATCTAAAACCTTTTAAACCCCAAGCAAACTCAACTCTGGCTAACGCATGTTCCGGAAATGTATAGGATGCG
>CBDTWQ010000635.1:0-1557 GCA_965364115.1 uncultured Gammaproteobacteria bacterium
AGCTACGCGTGCCCCAACGTTCGTGACAAACCACTTTAAAACTATCGTATTCACCGGATACGGTTTTGACTCGAACGCTATAAGGCACCTCACAGTTACGCTTGCCGGACCACTTGAAGCTAAAAAAAGAACTGGTGCCCTCCATTTGGTAACTGAACTGGTTGCCGACCTTCAATGGCCAAATATCACCGTCGACAAATTCGACCTTCGCTTTACCCGTACTTGGGCAATCGGACCAGACAGTGGCCGGCGCAAAGCCACGTGCATCTCGTGTCCACTGGCAACCGTCACTGCGGCTGTAGCTGGCCGTCGATTCGGTAGCGGCTACTTTTCGCATAAACCCTCGCTTGCCATTTTGATCGATATAATGCCATTCCCAGCCGATGTTACGCGGGTCAGGTCCGGGCATCGGCGCCAATTGGTCTATTCTCTCCAGCTCCTCAAGCGCATGAACCTGGCCGACTACCATCACAGATAGGCAGATGATTAGCAGATAGCGGGGCAAGATCAGATCAATGAGAGTGCGCATCGGATTTTCAGAGGTTTTTCGGCGTCTAGTTATCGACAGATCTGGATGGGCTCGGTTCAGCATTATCATTATGTTGCTCAACAGCTGTATGATTCGGTTTAATTCGAAAAAAGACTCTAATCCGATGATACCGATGGGCACTATAGTAACCGTCTGCATGTTTATCGGGCTGATAATAGCAGCCCCTATACCGACGTTAAACAAGATTCCCAGACTGCTTAAAAAAGTTTGCGCCAGTGTCGTAATGGCCGCCGGACTATGGAATGTGCTGTGGTATGGCCTGCAACATCTCAGCGAATTCTGGGGCATTGCGGCGCTGACCTCAGGGGTTCTGATGGTTGTCACGGCCGGCTATGTTCTTGCTCCGTCGCGCATGCCGAAGTGGTTGGTGTTGGCTAAACCAGTGGTGCTGACGCTGTTGCTGGGTTGTGCGATGTTGTATTCAATCACCATTGCACGCCTTTGAATCGAACTAGTTGCAGAACCTCGTGATTCTGGGAATGGATTTTTGATATTTAATTTTTCTGCCTTCCCGCCGAACCAACGCGAGAAAATCCAATCAAACCACCATATTCATCAAGCTAACTCTGTTGAGTTATAAACTGATTGCTGTAATAAATGGAGTTTATTAAAAAGCTGGCTTTTTGTAGTCGCGATGGAAGCTCGAACATGAAAATATTACAAATAATGCGGCTGTTAGCACTGCTGTCTTTAAGCCTAATAACGTCGTCAATTCAGGCTGGCGAACCCGTCAGCAAAGGCCTTTTTAGCGGGGTTGCAATTGACGGCCATGATACGGTCGCCTATCACAAGGTTGGTGCAGCAGATCCGCACAAAGCAACCAAGGGAAGTAAGTCCTGGAAGGCTAAATGGAAGGGGGCAACCTGGTTGTTCACCACGGAAGTCGATAGAGACCTTTTCGAAACCGATCCTGAACATTATTCACCCGCCTATAACGGTCATTGTGCCAACGCCTTAAGCCTCGGCGAGGGTTTGATCAAGACCGATGGCACGCATTGGCAAATATT
>CBDTWQ010000636.1:0-1553 GCA_965364115.1 uncultured Gammaproteobacteria bacterium
AGTTTGCCGGTCGAGTGTACGAGTTACGCGGCGATATTTTAGTGCAACAGGGCAAGCCGATTGAGGCAGTCGCTGCCTATCGGCAGGCGCAACAGGCCACCCCACCACCAGCTAATGCGGATTTTTTACAGCAAAAAATGGATCAATTGGGTAGTCAAAGTTGATCTGCCGGTTTATCTTTTACGGCATTTTGGCGAGCTCGCTACTGGCCTGCGCAGCGAATCAAGATAACGCTGTGCCACCCGCGGCTTTAACCGAAATTGATCAACCTATCGCGCTGACGATTGATTGGCGAATCGACACCCGTGCGGCCAAAAATAGTGCCGCTTATCGTTTACACCCACTGCTGATTGGCAGTCGTGTCTACTCAATCGATACTGATGGAGTGGTCAGTAGTGTCGATCTTGAAAGCGGGGTCAAGTTATGGCAATTCGAAACCCAATTGAAAGCGATTGCCGGTCTGGGTGGCAATCAACAATTAATCATTGCGACTTCCAGGGATGGTGAAATTAAGGCCTATCGGACCGGGGAACTCGGGCTCGAGTTGGTTTGGAAAAAGTTGCTTGAAAGCGAAATCAGATCAGCCGCGGTTGTTGATCAAGGTCAGGTTTTTGTGCGAAGCGTTGATGGCAAGTTGCATAGCCTAGACGCGAGTAGCGGGGATTCTCGCTGGGTTGCCTCGCATCGTGTGCCCGCGCTGTCGCTCACCGGCACCAGTCAACCGTTGGTTGAGGGTGATCGAGTAATAGCCGGTTTCGATGACGGCAAGTTGATCGCATTTGATCGAGATCAGGGAAAAATTCTTTGGGAGACGACGATCATGTATCCGAGCGGGCGCACCGAGGTGGAGCGTCTTGTCGATTTAGATGGTCAATTCGTGCTGCGTGATGGGGTGATTTATGTTTCATCCTACCAAGGCCGCCTGGCGGCGATTCAGGCGGTTAATGGGAACCTACTGTGGGCTAGGGACTTTTCGAGTTACCAAGCCATTGCGATTGATGAAAGCACGCTTTTTTTGAGCGATGACAGTAGCCACATCTGGGCGGTTGATCGGCTCACGGGCCGCTCCTTTTGGAAGCAAGATGTGTTGGGCGCGCGGCGAATTTCTGCTCCTACGCTGCTGGGCAATAAACTAGTGGTGGCAGATCTTGAGGGCTACGTGCATTGGTTCGATAAAACCGATGGCAAGCTAATAGGCCGAATTCAGCCGACCAAATCACGCAACTACGTGCAACCCTTAGTTTGGCAAAATTCAATTCTATCGATTGACAAGCTTGGCCTGCTTTCGTCAGTCTCCGCGGCGAACCTTTAGCGATGCTGCGAGCTAGCACTCAATTCAAATTACCTCAAATAGGCTGACACTTTGCGCGCGTGGCTTAAAACTTGGCAACTCGGTCAATTGGACCTGATGCAATGATTCCAGTGATCGCGTTGATAGGCCGGCCTAATGTTGGCAAATCTACTTTATTTAACGTATTTACTCGCACTCGAGACGCGATTGTCGCCGATCAACCCGGGCTGACTCGTGATCGGCAGTATGGTGTGGGTGAGCG
>CBDTWQ010000637.1:0-1548 GCA_965364115.1 uncultured Gammaproteobacteria bacterium
TCTTCGCCGGCACCACGGTCACTCGAGCGCCTCGGTCAACCAGCATTCGCAAAATGTTTCGTTTTACCCCGTAATCATAAGCGACGATGTGGCATGACGCCTGATCAATCACGCGATGCCCTGCTTCAAGCGACCAGCTAGTTTCACGCCATTCATAAGACTTTGAAACCGAGACCACTTGCGCCAGGTCAGAACCCGCCAATCCGCCAAAGCTGCGGGCGGCTTGCAAGGCCTTAACCTCGCCATTCTCATCATTGATGTCGTCACCCGCAATGATGGCACCGGCCATTGCGCCTTGCTCGCGCAAAATTCGAGTTAACTTGCGGGTGTCGATGTCGGCGATGCCTATCACTTGGTGATCCAGCAAATAGTCTTCCAACGAAGACTCGCTGCGCCAACTACTCGCCAGCAGCGGCAAATCCCGAATGACCAACCCGCTCGCGTGAATCTGGTCTGATTCCTCATCTTCAGAATTAGCCCCAGTGTTACCAATGTGAGGATAAGTCAGCGTGATCAGTTGCTGACAATAGGACGGGTCGGTGAGGATTTCCTGATAGCCAGTCATCGCGGTGTTAAAAACCACTTCGCCTGTGGTAAGTCCGCTGGCGCCAATAGATTTGCCGTGGAACAAAGTCCCATTTTCAAGGGCTAGAATTGCAGGTTTAAGCACTAAATCTCCGGATTCAAAAAAATGCGCGCGCAAAAAAAGGGGAGGAACCTCAGGTTCTTCCCAGTCAGCTTAACGCTTTCAGTAAACGCCGCTGAAGGCAGCATCTTCTTGAGCCGACATTCTAAGGTGAATGCTCAGATGAGTCCACGGCTGCGAACAAAATTTGTTAAATTAAAGCCGCTTGCCTTAAGCTGCTTTTTTCAACTGCACAAGTCCATGCTGGCGAAACACCCATTTACCCGCGCGGTTATCCTCGTTTTACTGGCTATTCTACTTTTCGACTTGCAGGCCGTCATCGTCAAAGTAATGGCTGAGCACTACGCGGTTCAACAATTGGCGACATTTAGAAACGTTTTCGGCTTGATTCCAAGTTTACTGATTCTGTTTTTCTCCCACGAGTGGCACCGCGAAGGCAGACAATGGCGAATCGCGCAGTGGAAGCTAGGACTGCTGCGAGGCCTGTTCATTGCAATGGCTCAATTTTGTTTCTATCTAGCGCTGACCCAGATGGAACTCGCCACTGCGACCACCCTCGGCTTCATCGGCCCGGTTTTGATCACCGTGTTGTCGATTCCGATATTAGGCCATCAAGTCGGCATTTGGCGTTGGGCCGCGGTATTAATCGGCTTTGCGGGGGTGATCACGATCATGGCGCCGGGCAGCGAAGTTTTTTCTTACTATAGCCTGCTGCCCATTGGCGCTGCGCTTGGATACTCCTTATCAACCGTAGTAGTGAGTCTTTTCGATGACCAGGTGCCGACACCGCTGATCAATATGTATGCATCAGTTGGGGCCATGATCGGCTCGCTAACGCTGTTGTTGGCGACCGCAGACTATATTGAAATTTTGTCACCGCGAGACTGGCTGATACTGCTCAC
>CBDTWQ010000638.1:0-1542 GCA_965364115.1 uncultured Gammaproteobacteria bacterium
TGTGGATAGGGGAACACATCTTCGTAGATTCCCGCTTTGATGTTTTCTTGCTTCTGAATCCAGAAATCAGCCTCTAGCAAATCACGATGGTTTTTCAAAAAAGCCTGACGAACTCGATTGTTGGCAAACAAGAAAATTGCAAATTGTTCTGGGAAAATGTCGTTGGCTGCAATGCTATACCAGGGTTCGGCGGCAAATTCGTCTTCCGGGAAACGCGGCGGTGGAATACGGCGAAAGTGACATTCGGTGAGATAGCAAATTTCGTCATAGTCATAAAACACGATGCGTCCTTTGCCTTGGCCAGTGACGCCGAAATTCTTCAATAGCAAATCACCTGGAAATATATTCGCCGCCGCCAGTTCCTTAATCGCGTCTCCATATCCCCTCATCAGGTGCACCAGCGTTTTATCATCAGCTTCAGTGACTGCTATATTCAGCGGCGTCATTCGTCTTTCGATATAAATGTGTTTGATCACAATTTGATCGCCTTCCTCGCTGATGCTCTTGGCACAAGTCTCGTAAAGTTCTTCAAGCAGGTCATCGGCGAAGCGCGCTTTGGGCAATGCAACATGGGAATATTCAAGAATATCGGACATGCGGCCGACTCGATCATGCATTTTCACCAAATGATAGGTATTGAGCACCTCTTGTCGGGTGGTTTTCTTCGGCGGCGGGAAGCGGTCGCGAATCACTTTAAAGACATAGGGGTAAGAAGGTAAAGTGAACACTGCCATCACCATTCCCTTGATCCCTGGTGCAAACATCAGTTCATCTTCCGAGTGCTTGAGGTGATGGAGGAATTCCCGATAGAAAACGGTCTTGCCCTGTTTGTGGAAACCGATCGCTGAGTAAAACGATTCTTTACTGCGATTTGGCATTAGGTTGCGCAGGAAGGTGACGATGGAAGAGGGCACTGGATGGTCGACCATGAAGTAAACGTAGGAAAACTCAAATAGGCGGGTCAAACCTTGGGTGCCAATGATGATCGCATCGCAATAAACTGAGTTGTCACCGCTGTGCAATATAGGGATCGCAAACGGAATTTGTTTGTCTGAATTAATCGCTTTGCCGACGATGTAAGCCGCTTTATTACGATAGAAGACGCTACTCAGAACGTGAAACTGAAAGTTTAGGTGCGCGCGACGAGGGCGCGCGAAGTTTTGTTTGATTACCGCCTGCGTAATGTTGCGCAAATCGCGTTCGATGTTTTCAAATGGCAAATTAAAACCGGCATCCAACAGCACCTGTTTGATCGAAGCCCGAAAGCCGCGTTTAGCCGGGTAATAGACGTGATAAGAGGGCTTTTCGGCATCAATAAATTCGGTCGACACTGCGCTGCGGACGAATATGTAGTCGTTGCCAAAGTAATCTCGATGGAAGAGGGCACAAAACACTGAGTTGTAAAAGGTTTCGGCCAGTTCAGGTTGCAGATGGTCGCCAATCGCCTGAACGAATTCGCGTTTGACATCAAACCACAGAGCGCTGTCGAAATGCTCAAAATCGAAGAGTTTCTGCAGTTCAGCTATCGAATCCATGACTCGG
>CBDTWQ010000639.1:0-1540 GCA_965364115.1 uncultured Gammaproteobacteria bacterium
TCGAACGATTTGCTTATCGTCAAGCCTGATTAGATATAAGACGGCTTTACCATTCTTACTGCTGACGCCATTTCCGTTGACCACATACCACTTATCATCATTCAGCTTAACAATTTTGGATTGGCCAAAAACGAAACCCAAATCTTTATCGTTGTTACCGCCTAAGTATTCTTTGATGAGCTTCTTGTCATCCCCCGTAGTGCTGTTTTCGTTGCTCAGATCCGCACCCGTTACGTCAAGGATATACAGGCCCTGCCCGCCGGCACCGTAACCACCGGCCAGCAGGGTGCGCCAATTGTTGCCAATTTTAGCGTCGCGAACGTTAAGCGCGCCATCAACAAAATATTTGTGCTGATAAGCGACCGCGGCCAAGCTCGGAAGGTACCAAGTAATACCTACGGGTACATAAGCCCATTCCTCTTTACCGTTATTGGCATTGAAGGCGTGCAACATGCCGTCATTGGCGCCAACATAAACACGTGGCTCCCGGCTTGCATTATCAGCAGCAAATTCCGCATAACCGGCATCGGTTATATTTTCGCTAGGCGCGCCAACATAAACCGGGGTCGAGTGAACGATGTCACCGAGCATGGTGAAACGCATTCGATAGGGGCCGGATGGTTTTTCCTGACTGCGATCACCGCGCAAGAAATTAAGCACGCCACTCGTGGTTTTATTTATTGACAATGGGTCGATGCGATTTTTTTTCCAGCTTGCCAAACTACTCCAACGAAATGGGATCTGAGTATCTACTAGGCCGCCTTTGGCGGTAATGATTTTTCGATTGTTCCAGCTTAAATCACCATTCTCATGCGCGGCAAATTGAGCATGTGCCGACCAGTGCTCGCCAGTTTCTGCGGGCGATGGTTTGCTGAGGTCTACGGTTGTGTTAATCGAACCAGTGCTGCCCACGGTGTATTCAACCAAGTCTCCTTGCCAGCCACCGTTGTCGAACCAACCGCGATAAGCTTTGACGTTGCCAGAGCTAAGATCGTTGTCGCTGAGTTCGAGAGCGCCAATGTAGCCCAGAGGCTGCCCACGCGGGTTAATGGGGGGTGCTGCCAGTGCAGAACTCACCGCGGATACTGCTAAGACCAAACTTAAGGTCGTTTGTATGACGGATGGTTTCATCATTGAATGCTCCGATTAATTAATTTGAAAGTGCCACCGCGAGTTAACCGCTGGCTAAAATTTGAAATAAATAGACTGACTCGACACACGGTCATGGTGCGTCGGCCGTGACATAAACGCTTTGCACTAGGCGCACCGCATTCTTGGAAGCCATGCTGCGTGAGGTAAAGCGGAAAGAATAAACCTGGCCACCGGTGACCACGACCTCCCCCCCTTCTGAAATACTTTCTCCAACCACATCTTGCGGCCCCATATATTCGACCACGTAAGCGCTATTGGCGACCGGCCCGTCAATCGACTTCAGGCCACTGTCATCCCAATCAAGTGCGTACACATTGATCGAATCGTCTTCCTCGTAGTAGCCATCATCCGCAGTAAAATCAAACATTCCCGCGGTCTCGGTGATCGT
>CBDTWQ010000640.1:0-1532 GCA_965364115.1 uncultured Gammaproteobacteria bacterium
TTATGGAGTATCGCCTCCGGCTTCAAAACAAGCGCGCACAGCATGTCGCAAGTCATGCTGGCGTTTCTGCGCACTAACCCAAACGCTTTTAACGACAACAACATCAATAACATGAAAGCTGGGGCCATTTTGCGTGCTCCGGCTGCTAGTGAAATAAACCGAGTCAACCAACGCGTCGCCTTTGCCGAAGTTTTGCAGCAACATGGCATTTGGGACGCCTATGTTGCTCGAGTGACTGGCAGGCCCACCACCGTGGTCGCGGCAGCTAAACCTAAATTTATTGACAGCGCCAGTGACTTTGTCAATGACCTCGTTGCTGACATCCCCAGTTCTACTGACTTTGACGGTGAGTTCGACGGTGAGTTCGACGGTGAGTCCGAAAGTGAGTTCAATGCGAGCAAATTAATAGAAAAAATTACCGGTGAATTGAGTTTACTGCTGCCAAGCGGTGATGATCAAAGCGCTAGCGACTCAGTCGACCCTTCTTATCTTGATCAGCTTCGCAATCAGCTCTCGCTTGCTGAAGAGGAACTTGATGCGACCAATATTGATAACGGAGAACTTGAATCTCGAATATCCGATTTGTTGGCGCGTCTAACCAAGGTCAAGGAGTTGCAGCGGATATTTGACTTCGAGGACGATAGTCTTGCCGAGCTGCAAGATCAACAGTCCGATAGAAATTCAGAAGATGACGAGTTGGGAGCAGCTTCGAACGAAAGTTTTGAGGGGTCAGATGTCGGGCCCGAGATGGATCCGGAAAGCGAAATCGACGAGGCAAGCTTGTTGGCAGAACTACTCGCGGAAGAAGCTACGGTTGAATCTGGAGAATTTGGAGAAGCAGCCACTCAATCGTCGGCGGAGTCAGAGCAAGCGTTTTTTGATGACGATGGTTCTATGGAAGGCGAACCAGTTATGCCAGTGGCCGCTGCTGACGCGCCGCCCGAGGCAGTGCTTTTTGAAGGCATTCCGATTTTAGAAGACATCGGCAAACTGCTGCCAGCACTACCCAGTGAAATGCCCACTATTCCTTCACTCGACGATCTGCCTTCACTCGACGATCTGCCTTCACTCGACGATCTGCCTTCACTCGACGAACTGCCTACGCTGGACGAACTGCCATCATCGATGAGTGGGGCTTTAGCCAACCCGATCTTACTAGCCGCCGCTGGCGGTGGTGTTCTGCTGTTGTTGCTGATTGTGTTGTTCAAGCGTAAACGCTCTGCGAATAGCGATGAAGAGTTCTTGATCGACGACGATGAAGATAACTTTTTCGATGATGATGAGCTGACACCGCTCTACGAAGCCGAAGAATTGCCGGCCAAGAGCGTTGCCGCGAGCCTCGCTGCGGATAATTTTGCATCGTCATCGCCAGATTTAGCGAGTCATATCGCAAACGACGATAGTGGATTTTTTGGCACCGATGCAAATGCGGTTGATGATTTGTCGGCGGTTGAAACGGGCGCATCGGTGGCGAGCGCAGGTGATCAAGACGACGTTCTGAATGAAGTCGATGTGTATCTTGCTTATGGTTT
>CBDTWQ010000641.1:0-1531 GCA_965364115.1 uncultured Gammaproteobacteria bacterium
AGGTCGAAAATTCGCCCTCGGGTATCGGCCGACTGAAGTGATATCCCTGGGCAAATAAACAGTCATGCGTGAACATGAACTTCGCATGCGTCGTTTTCTCGACGCCTTCGGCGATAACTTTTAAATTCAACGCTTGCGCCATGCTGATGATCGCCTTGATGATGGCCTCACCCGAACTGTCTTCACCAATGCAGCGGGTGAAACTCTGATCAATTTTGAGAATGTCGACGGGTAAGTCTTTTAAGAGTGCTAGCGAAGAATAACCAGTGCCAAAATCGTCTAACGCAAATCTAATCCCCATCGATCTGAGTTTCCCCATTTTTTCGCAAGAAGACAAAGGGTTCTTTAAAAATAGATTTTCGGTTAATTCAATAATGATTCGTTGTGGTGCGACACCCGATTCGTTCAACGCCATTTCCAGATCAGAAACGAACGCTTGATGTTCAAAGTGGCGCTTGCCAATATTGAGGCTCAAATAAGCCAAATCGGGTTGGCGCTGCAAAAAGTCACAGCCTTGTTTTAGAACCCATCGCCCAATTGAACATATCATGTCGTTTTCTTCGGCAATGGGAATAAAATCAGCCGGAGAAATGTGTCCTTTGTCGGGATGGTGCCAGCGAATTAGAGCTTCTGCCCCGATGGTTTGATGGTTGTCGAGTGTAACGATCGGCTGATAATGTAAATTAAACTGCTGGTTGGGAATCGCCAACTCTAGGTCTTGACCAATCGAATAACTTGCTTGAATGATGTCTTCCATCGACGACTCAAACATAGAAGTGGAATTTCGGCCCTCGCTTTTAGCTCGATACATCGCGATATCTGCCTGCTTTAAAATAGTAGCAATGCTGGTCTCGGCATCACAAAACAAGGTTGCGCCAATGCTGGTGCTGCAGCGAAGTTCCTTGCCGTCGATCTTCATCGGCTCGTTAATGGCTTGATTGATTTTCAAGGCAATCCTTCTGACATGGTTCAGCGCGTGAGCTTCCTGCTGCCCTAGACGGGTCAGCAAGAGCACAAACTCATCGCCGCCAAATCGGCAAACAACATCCTCACGACGAACCTTCTGTAGGAGCCTTTTACCGGTCTCGACCAGCACTTGATCACCTATGTCATGCCCAAGAGAATCATTGATTGTCTTGAAGTGATCAAGGTCGATAAACAGTAAGGCGGCGTATTCTTGATGGCGTTTGCTTGAGCTAATCGCGCGCTCAAGGTGTTCTACTAACAACGCGCGATTGGCGAGGCCAGTCAGGGAGTCATGCAAGGCGAGATAACTGACTTGTTGCTCGATTTTCTTTTGTTTTAATGAGTAGCGAATCGAGCGCTCGAGTTGTTCAGGTGTCAGCGTGTTTTTTACCAAATAGTCGGTGGCACCGGCCTCAGTGGCTTGTCGGTCGATCTTAAGACTCTCCATTCCGGTTAGCAAGATTTTTGGTATCTCCTGGTAGCCAGCCTCGTTCATCAACACCAATAATTCTAGTCCATTGGTACTTCCGAGTTGGAAGTCGATCAAAAAGACGTCAAATGACAA
>CBDTWQ010000642.1:0-1530 GCA_965364115.1 uncultured Gammaproteobacteria bacterium
ACGCAAACAACCAAAACGGCAGCGACAAAAAGGTGATCGTCATCAGCGCATAGCGCGATAATCGACGCATACCATAACGCATCACCAACTTAGCATTGGTTAGCGAAGCGAGGCCAATCGCCGAAGCCAAAATGCCAAAATAAAGCGGAAACAACTCGTGAAGTTGATACTGAATCTGAAATATTTGCTGGGAACTACTGAGATAGCCAACAAAAGCCCCAAAAACGAAACCCATGGTCAAAGTGTTACCGAGCGCCACTCGGTTTCGCAAAATGGCCATGCTGTCGTGCAAAAGTTGTGAAGTGGAGAAGGCCACTCTTTTATCAATCGGCAGGGTTTCGGGCTGACGTGACCAAAACCAGACCGAAATCACCAAGGTCAGGCCCAGGAATAAGACAAAAATCTGCGGCCAGTCGGCGAACATCAGAATGCCTTGCCCCACGGCTGGCGCGAAAACCGGCACCAAGATAAAAACGGTCATCACAAACGACATGATTTGAGCCATTTCTCGGCCCTGATATCGATCTCGAACTAAGGCTACCGCAACAACGCGCGGGCCTGATGCGCCAAGCCCCTGCAAAAATCGCCCGGCTAACATGGTTTCATAATCGTTGGCCCAAATCGAGACAACACAGCCCAGCGCGAACATGATAAAACCGGTCATGATAGCTGGGCGGCGACCCACAGAATCGGAAAGAGGACCAAAAAATATCTGCCCAAAAGCCATCCCCGCAAAAAACAATGAAATCACATATTGACTATCATTGATCTGCGTCACCCCAAGGTCGATTGCAATTTTCGGCAGCGCCGGCAACATCGCATCAATCGACAATGCCACCATTGAGATGATCATCGCGATCAGAATGACAAATTCAGTTCTTCCAATTTCTCTACGATTGGCGCCATCATTGGCGCCGCGATTGCCGCTTGGTTTGGGGTTCGGCTTAATGGTGACATTCTTCATTTTTGCGAAAGGTCTAATTTCATAAAACTCGCGGTTGCGGGGCACAACCTGGAAAACTGTGAGGTGCTCGCAATCTCAACTGGCGCCTCGGCTCGATCCGCCAGGGTAAAACCCATCGCTTGAAAATAAGACTCGGCGGTTTCAGTCAACAAATAGACGGAAGCTTTGCCAGCATCACTCGCCTTGCAGAGCAGAAATTCGACCAGCGTTCGAGCTAGGCCACGAGAACGGTAAGCCTGATCGACAACCAGTGATCTGATCAAAGCGTGGTCACCCTGCCCTTGCAGACCGCCGGCTGCGATTAGTTGAGCATTGTTAATGACGCCAAAATATTCGGCCGATGTTGACTCGCAATCATCGGTTGGCAACCGGTTGCGAGCAAGCAGGGCCAGCAGTTGCGGCCTCAATTCGATTGACAGCCTTACGATAGAAGCAGATTCATTAACAGTCAGTCTCATTGCGCTTAATCACTGCCAAGCGTCTCGACACGAATTCGATGAACTTTACCGTACACCGACTTGAGCTCGGTGATGGCTGCAATCGCGTCCACCATTTGCTGTTCCTTA
>CBDTWQ010000643.1:0-1529 GCA_965364115.1 uncultured Gammaproteobacteria bacterium
TCACTCTCGTCTTCAATAACCACATCGTTAGGCGGTTCAATATGGTTTGATTGGTCGATTAAATCAGAGTCGGCTTCAGTTATAGAATGATCACTTGTTATCTCATTGCTCTCGCCTTGGTGCGCCTCGGCGACCTGATCTTTGTCGGTTGAATCAGCTGGCAGGTCGATACCATCCGAATTATTTCTATCGACTGCGATCGATTCACCATCGCCCGCATCATCATCATTGGACTCGTTCTGAGTTGAAACATGAGCAGTCTCTGGTGGCACAACTTGGACACGATTGCCTCCCAATGATTGTGCGGATTCGCAGTTTATTTCGAGACGGGTCATCAGTTGACTTGAATTAATCGCATGATCACGCACCAGCAGGGTGATGGCGGCACTTAAAGTCGATGAAACCGATTGGTGATTAATTTCAACCGCCTCTTGCGCCACTCGCTTGATCACGTTTGTGGCGAAGCCTTCGCTCGCTTGAAGATCAGCTGCTGGCAGCAGGCAAGCGTATGAGTGGGCACCAAATCGAGCGACAAGATCAATCTCGGAGGCTTCGGTAATCAAAATTTTGGCAATCTTGGAGACCAGTGAATCACAGCCTGAAATGCCAATTTGGTCTCGAATCGACTGAAATTGATCGATCGAAAAATAGAGTACCGCAGAGTCCTGCCAATCAACTTCAGTATGGTTCAATAATTGTTCGAGCCGATGCTGAAAGTGCTGTCGGTTGTGCAGGCCAGTTACCACGTCATGCTGATGCAGAAATTCGATTTCAGCCTCTAGAGCCGCGGTGTCGGCTTGGGCCCTGATTAACACTTGATGGCAGGGTTCACCGTCATAAGTGGCCACTGAGAACTCAAGTTTGGCAGTAAAAGACTCTCCCCCTTCCTTGATTAAATGAAAATCGAGCTCATTAAAAACATTTCGGTTCTGGCCGAGCTCCCGCAAAAATTCTTTTGCTTCCGCTTGCTGCCTGGGGGCCACCAAGTCGATAATCGAGGTGCCTTCTAGCGCGTCAAAATCGGAAATTTCGAACATTGTTAGATAAGACGCATTGGCAAAGGTATGCATGCCCTGGTAAATGTATGCGACCGCATCGCGTGAGCTGGCAAGCAAACTTTGACAGCGCTCCTCGCTCTCAAAGTAATCGTTCTCCAGGCGCGCAACAAGGCGCTGCATCTGGAGATGACGGGTCTCGCGTTTGACCACGTGAACCAGGTGTTCAAGGTTTTCGGCGACGACCACGTCTTGCACATCATGATTAATGGACTCAAGCATCATTTCGTTATTGACCTCATCAGCCATGCCAATTAGCGCTATTTGATGATTGGTTGCGGCGATCAGCTGTTGCGCTTGTTGTAAGCTGAATTCGGCAAGGCCTAGCGAAAATAAGACCAAGTCGAATGACTTGCGTTCGAGCAGTTCTCGCACGCCCTGATTATTGTCGGCAAAGTCGGCCAGCACCTGCAAACCACCAGCCCGAAGTCGGCTAGTGAGCTGCTCAGATTGATGCAATTCAGTGCCAACAAT
>CBDTWQ010000644.1:0-1528 GCA_965364115.1 uncultured Gammaproteobacteria bacterium
CTGACCAGCAGCGCCAGTTTCGCCGACGCCAATTGCACCAACGATACTTGGAACAAGGTCATGAAACGCGGCAAGATGGTGGTGGGCGTCAAAGCCGACTACAAACCTTGGGGCTATCGCAGCACCAGCGGCGCGATCGTCGGTATGGAAGCCGATATGGCCAAAGCCGCGGCACATGCGATGGGCGTCAAATATGAACTCGTTGCAGTTCAATCGTCAAACCGGATGCAATTCCTCGACAATGGCAAGATCGATTTAATGATTGCGACCATGTCAGACCGCGCCGATCGACGCAAAATCGTCGGCATTACCCAACCAAACTATTACACCTCGGGCACCAACATTCTGGCACCCAAGGCAGTGGGCATCACTAAATGGGAAGACCTGCGCGGTAAGCCGGTTTGCGGCAAACAAGGCGCCTTCTACAACAAGGTTGTGACCGACCGTTATGGCGCCAAAGTAATTGCCTTCACCGGCAACGCCGAGGCCAAGCAAGCTTTGCGTGACAAGAAATGTATCGCTTGGGTATATGACGACTCTTCGATCATGTCTGACCTGTCCTCGGGCAACTACAACAGCTACGAAATGCCTCTGTCGAGTGAAGACGACAACCCCTGGGGTCTGGCCGTGCCACTTGACGAGAAAAATTGCATCTTCGGTAACTTCATGTCGGGTTTGACTTACAACATGCACCAATCCGGTGAATTGATGGAACTCGAAAAGAAATGGGGCATTCAGCCAACTCAATATCTGAAAGACCAAAACGCACGCTTCGCGGACTGGATCAAGTAAGAGCTAAAGCGAATGAAACGCCGACCGGCCAGAGTTTGTTCTAGCCGAAAGCCGCTTAAATGAACGCTTTCCAACAATACTTTTACGACCTCGCGCAGGAAGATCCGAAATGGAACTTCATCTACCTGTACGACCCCACTCAGACTGCTCGAGTGATCGAAGGTTTGTGGATGACCCTCCAACTGTCGGTGATCTGTGTCATTCTCAGCGTGATCATCGGTGTGGGTGGTGCCTGGGTTCAGGGCGCCCAATCAAAGACCTTACGCCTATGCCTGCAAGGCTACATTCAATTTTTTCGCAACACCCCGCCGTTGGTGCAGTTGCTGTTTTTCTATTTCGCGCTCGGCCAGTTCACCCCAACTTATTCACCTGACGGCTGGCTGGAAGTGCCGATCATTTCGAACGTCGGCTGGGCGATTATTTCGCTGTCGTTTTTCGCCGGTGCTTTTAATATTGAGATATTTCGCGCCGGGATTGAGGCCGTGCCCGAGTCAACCCAAGAAGCGGCGGAAGCTTTGGGAATGAATCGACTGCAGATCTATCTGTTTATCGTTTTGCCATTAGCTTTTCGGGTTTGCTTGCCCGCGTTAAACAATAATTTGGTCAATTTAGTGAAGACCACCACCCAGGCACTGGCGATTGCGGTGCCCGAACTGCTCTATCAAATGATCAGCATCTATAACGATTATTCGACCGCACAGAACGCTTGCATGCTGTTCTTGTTTTTCGCCTACAT
>CBDTWQ010000645.1:0-1527 GCA_965364115.1 uncultured Gammaproteobacteria bacterium
CCAAAAGTGCTGACCGCGGCAATGGTTTGATTGTCAGTAAGGCTTGAAAGATAAAGGCCAATTGCGGCAAAACTGGCAAGCAGCAGCAGCATGCCGAGGTATATTGAAAACAGTTTACCGCTATCAAGGTAGGTGCCGGAGTATAGTGACAGCGGCATCAACATTAGTAAACTAACCAAGATCATCACGAATAAAAACAGCCCGAGGTATTTCCCCAGCACGATCTCAGTGATACTGATCGGTGCTGAAATCAGCAAGCACAGAGTTCGGTTGCGTTTTTCTTCGGCCAGCGTGCGCATTGTTATCAGTGGCATTACCATTAGCAATATAATTGCCGCTAAATGCATCAGAGGGGTGATTACGATATCGGTGACGCCCGGTGTGTCTGACAGTTGGATAAGCTGAGGTTGGACTAAGAAAAAATAGTCTAATTTGACCAAAAACTGATAACCCAGAATTATCTGAACCACGGCTAATATGACCCAAGCCAGGGGTGATAGAAACATCGCGATGATCTCGCGTTTGGCAATCGTCCAAATCATGATGCGCCTTCAGCCGAATCGCCTGTCGAATCAGCAGTGAGCTCAATGAACAAGTCTTCCAGCGATTGTCGTTCTGGAATCAATTCGAATAGACCCCAATTCTGCTGCTGTGAAGCCTCGATCAATCCATCTGCATTGGAGTCGACTTCTAAACTTAGTCGAAAGCGGCCTTCGCCCAAAAGCTCAGCTTCTGCAACCCCAGCCAAGCTTGATAAATCGCTCAGCGCTGGTGGATTACGAAAAGCGACACGAACCGAACAATCAAGTTTTTGATCGAGAGATTCGATCGGCGCATGGTAGATCAATTTGCCTGCGCGAATAATCTGTACTCGGTCACAAACCGCTTGCACCTCAGACAGAATATGCGATGACAGGATCACGCTGCGCTCGCGGCCTAAGTTACGAATTAAATCGCGTATTTCTCTAATTTGAATGGGATCTAAACCCACCGTTGGCTCGTCGAGTATTAACACCGCTGGGTCATGAATGATGGCTTGGGCAATGCCGATTCGCTGCTGATATCCTTTCGACAATCGGCCAATGATTCGTTTGCCGACTTCGGTCAGTCCGCACTGCTGTTTTACTCGGTCGAGCGATTTATTGATCTGATTCTGACTGACTCGATGAAGGCGAGCACAGTAGCGTAGAAATTCATTGACGCTGGCGTCTAGGTAGACCGGGGGGTGCTCTGGTAAATAGCCGAGGTGCTGTTTTGCGTCTCTCGGAGATTTAAGAATGTCGTAGCCGGCAATCCGCACTTGACCCGCAGTAGGCGCTAGATTGCCGCTGATGACCTGCATCGTAGTCGACTTGCCCGCCCCATTCGGCCCCAGAAATCCAAGCACTTCACCTGCGCTAAGGTCGAAGTTTAACTCGTTGATGGCACGATAACTCTGGTAATTGCGAGACAGATTTTCAACCTGTACCAATGCTTCTGTCATAGCTCCCCGAGGGCGAGTTTTGCGATTATGAAACCTGACCAGCA
>CBDTWQ010000646.1:0-1527 GCA_965364115.1 uncultured Gammaproteobacteria bacterium
CACTTGTTGACCATACTGTTTGAACTGCGGGCTTAGAGCTTCACCTAGGCAGACTGCTTTGGCCGCAATTATCTGGCTATGCAGGCTGCCCTGCACCCCGGGGAATATCGCAGATTGCAGTTTCTTCGCCCATTTCTCGTGTCGCGACAAAATCATCCCGCCGCGCGGCCCGCGCAGAGTCTTGGTAGTGGTGCAGGTTACGATATCGGCGTGCGGCAGCGGCGACGGATGAACCCCAGCCGCCACAAGCCCAGCAAAGTGAGCCATATCCACCAGAAAAAGTGCATCGACGGATCGGGCAATCTCACTCATTTTCTCGAAGTCGATGGCTCTGGGGTAAGCCGATCCGCCGGCAATTACCATCGCCGGACGGACTTTGTGTGCGATCGCACTAGCGGCCTCGTAGTCGATCAGTCCCGTTTCCTGCTTTACCCCGTAATGATGAGCTTCGAACCATTGTCCTGAGAGGTTGGGGTTGGCGCCATGGCTTAAATGACCGCCAGCAGATAAGTTCAGGCTGAGAATCTTGTCACCAGGCTTTATCGTCGCAAAGAACACTGCTTGATTGGCTTGAGTGCCTGAATGGGGTTGCAGATTGGCATATTCGCAGTCGAACAGCTCACAAGCTCGGTCAATCGCCGCCTGCTCTGCAATGTCAACGAACTCGCCGCCACCGTGAAAACGAGTTCCTGGATAGCCCTCGAGTGTTTTATTGGTCATCGCATGACCGAGTGCGTCGAGCACCGCTCGACTGACGATATTCTCCGACGCAATCAATTCGATTTGAGTTTGTTGGCGCTTTAACTCGCCGCTCAGCGCGCTTGCGATCAAGGGATCAGCGTCGGTAATTTTGGTTTTAAAAAAATCGCTCATTTGACAGGTCCGATTAGACTGATTGCTTGGGTAGTGTCAAAATTAACAATCTACTGAAGAGAATGCAATTGGCCCACGCGAAGTGTCGCGCGCTGGCCCTTTCGCTAGACAATAAAGCATGGTGTCGATCAACGCTCAGCAGTATGATTGAGCGGGTTGCGACCAAAAAGTTAGGGTGAGCGCAGATGCTAGATGGACCTGAAGGGAGCGAGCGGGGTTAGCCATGTCAGAAAATTTTCACGATATTTCGAAATATTACTCAGCTAGCATCGTCGGAAATGTTTTGACGATCGGTAAGATAATCTATGCCGAAGAAACCTATGATTTTGTCTCGAGTAAACTTAGCGGCCCTTTTCAATTAGTTGCACCCGACAGTGATGTCACGCGCTTAGTCAGCGTGGTTGGTGAAGTTCATCCACAGTCATCGCTGCAAAAAATTCTTGAAATTGAAGTGACTTCTTGTTTGTTTCTTAGTGAAAATGAAACCAGTGGCGAAATTGAGGTTCGCACCATCCATAAAGGCATTGGCACATCAATTTATAGTCGGCAACAATGCCCATTGATTTTATGGAACACGAAGTATCGTGATCATCGGTATTTCGATGTGATCGATATTCAGAACATCTTTCAGCAAGTGCAACAGCGGGAAGAATT
>CBDTWQ010000647.1:0-1523 GCA_965364115.1 uncultured Gammaproteobacteria bacterium
GAATGGTAAAGCCGTCTTATATCTAATCAGGCTTGACGATAAGCAAATCGTTCGAATTAGCACACAAGCTGGGAGCACCTCTTCGCCGAATGGGCTGTCAGCCCCCGTTCTGATCGACCGCAATGAAGATGGCAAGGTAGACTTTGCTTATGCCGGTGATCTCGACGGCGATCTTTGGAAGTTCAACCTGGAGGCACCCCTTCCGAAAGATTGGAAAGTTGAGTACAAACTCTTTGACGGCACCGCTGCGCAGCCGATCACCACAGCACCAGATATCACTCGCCACGTGAAATATGGTTTTCAGTTGTTGTTCGCAACCGGCCAGTTGTATTCGGCCTCTGACGTGACCAATGCCAGCGTACAGTCCATTTATGGCGTTTGGGACAACGGCTATGCACAGAATGATTTGACTGGGCCATTAACTTTGAGCGAGTTGTCAAGCGCAATTGAATATAGCAACAACGAAAAAACGGCGACAGTTAAGAACTTTGTAAACACCCAAGAGATTGACTATGACTTTAATCATGGTTGGCGGTTGAATCTGCCCGCCGGTCAGCGCGTGCTAGTCACGCCGCAACTGCGCGGTGGCCGGTTGAAGACCACGGTGACTAACCCTAGTAACAATGAAAATTGGCTGCTGGAAGTTACCTTTGATGATGGCCGTGCAGAAGATGCGCCTATTTACGATTTGAATCAAAGTGGCACACTGACTTCAGCCGACCTGTTTGATGGTAACGGTGATGATGACGTGGATGATCTCAGCGATGTTCCAATGGCATGGAAGCGGGAGAATGGTTTTGCTTCAAGGGTCGAGATTGCTCGCTTATCTGCGGGTGTTGACACCTTGTTCCTGAACACCTTGCGGCCAATTGTTACGCCGGTGGTGGAGCCACCGCCGCCAGAGCCAGTGATACCACCCTTAGTCGGTGAACCACCGCCCCCGTTTGTGGTGCCACCTGTTTGCCCAAGCCCTTGTATCGGTGGTTTTGGTTCCGGCCATGTGGATGTCGATTATGACATTCAGTGGGGTGGAAGCACCTCCAAACACGAGCATGAGTATGACGTGAAAGTCAACCGTACCTATGTCGACTACTTCGATATTGAAGCGACGGGTGCGAATAGACCGGTGAACTCTGCTAAAAAGAACTTTGCTAGAAAGAAAGGTGGTAACGGTACTAGCAAACTGAAAAGCCTCGACTCTACTTTTAATGAGCACAATACGTCATTGATCGTAATGCTCGCCAATGCGGACATGTCTCCCGGCGGCGTAATCACCCTCGGAACCAAGTCATACAACGTGGTGTACTATCAACGGATGTTGCAAAAAGCGATGGCGGAATGGAATGGAAACCCGAACACCTTGAAAGACCCTGCTGGCTATCCGTTGGCGTTCACGATCAATGAATTGAAAGCCAATAATGGAACCTTGCGTAGTTCGTTCCACCAAAATGCGATCCTGGCCGGTGGCTTGATCGGAACTGAAACGGGCTGTGTTAAGAGCAGCCCTAACATCACAAGAGGTC
>CBDTWQ010000648.1:0-1518 GCA_965364115.1 uncultured Gammaproteobacteria bacterium
GTGGCGATAGGACGAGCTTCTAGTCGGAATAAGCCGATTTCCTCGCCCGTTTCATCACAGTACCCATAGGTACCATCAGCGAGTCGTGAGAGTGCTGAATCAATCTTATTCACCAGCTTTCGATAACGATCGCGGGTCCGCAACTCGAGCGCAGCATCTGTTTCTAGCGACGCGCGGTCGTTAATATCAGGCTCTTGCCAATTCTCTTCTTTCAAATGAGAAATGGTGTTCTCAGACTCCTTCAACAGCTCGCCTCGCCAATGCAGCAACTTCTGCTGAAAATATTCAAGGTGGCTCGGTGACATGTAGTCTTCGTCAGGAGATGGCTTGTAGCTTTCGGGTAGTTCTATTGTCATTGATACGGCTCCGTAGTTAACCATCAACAATAAAGGGCGGCGATTATAGGGGCGTTTATCGCGTTCAGCAAGCGGCTTAACGTTTTTTTATTTTGTCTTTTGAATCGCTCGTTGTCGCTTCTAGGCTAAGTCATATCGAGCCACTTCTTTTGGCGAGATTTCAACCCTAACCATTCATCACTAATTCAGAAAAAATATCATAATTTAACACGGTTGGACGAGGGTAAAAGATATCACTTAATCGTGACTTTGACGCGATCTGTTAGTCGCGCATGCCAATCGAATATGACCCCGAGCAGTGCGATTATTCGCTCGATTAGATTCGGCGAACAGGTAAAACACTCTCTAGTTTCAGTCATTTCACAAGGCTCTACTGCGAGTGAAACAACCGCAGAACAACCCGCTACTTTCCCAGACCACTGCTATACTCATAATATAAATAGCCGCACTTGGCAAAAACCGTTTTGAATCGAGCTTGCATAACCACTCAATTGATCACCGATTGTTGCCAAATTAAATCCATCTATCCGCTAACCCTCACCATCGACTACCCATGTTTCTAGCCCGATTGATTATTCTTCTGCTGATTGTTGCTGCGTTGTTGTGGCTCTTGAAGCGAATCTTTAGCCCCGCGCCAGAACCGGAGAAACTGGCGTCAAAGGCATCGGAGACCATGCGCAAATGTCAACACTGTGGCCTTCACGTGCCTGAATCTGCGGCCGTGATCTCTCAAAAACAATTCTACTGTAGCCAGGAACATGCCGACCTTGAGCATTAGTAAGTTCGTTGGCAATGGCTATGTGCCCAGAACAAACAATTGGACATCGATTCGACTGCTGAACGTCTATCGGATGGCCTTGGCGACTATTCTGTTCAGTCAAAGCTTCGTCTCGCAGTCGCCCCTGCTGAAAATAACCGACCTCAAACTCTACTCATGGGCCAGTTTCGCCTTCATGGTGTTGTCTTTGGTTTGGATGCTCGCTGCCTGGATCGAACGCCGCGGGTTCAAGAATCAAGTCTCGCTGCAAATATATTTCGACATTGTCATTATCATTTTGTTAATGCACGCCTGCGGCGGAATTTCCAGTGGGCTCGGCATGCTGCTGATCATCTCGGTGGCGGTCACCAGCCTATTAACCGAGCAATCTTTGGCGATCTTGTT
>CBDTWQ010000649.1:0-1516 GCA_965364115.1 uncultured Gammaproteobacteria bacterium
AGCATGGCGCACAGCAAACCCTACCCGGCCAACGCAAAGGTCCAGCAGAACCTCGGTTACCCCAGTCAACTGGTCGATAATTGGGAAGCGCAGGCGGTTGAAAAAATGGGCGAGCTAGTCAAAGGTTCGCGCGCCTTGCGAGTGTTTCTCGATAGCTGTGTGAAGTGCGGTGCCTGCACCGATAAATGCCACTATTTTTTGGGCAGTTCAGACCCAAAAAACATGCCGGTCGCGCGTCAAGATTTATTTCGCTCGGTTTATCGGCGCTACTACACCTGGGTCGGCAAGCTAATGCCATGGTTGGTGGGCGCTCGTGAGATGACTAAATCGGTGCTAGACGAGTGGTATAGCTATTTCCATCAATGTTCACAATGCAGACGTTGCGCGGTCTATTGCCCCTATGGTATCGACACTTCAGAAATATCGATGGCAGCGCGTCAAATCATGGATAGCGTGGGCGTTGGCCAAAAATACAGCAATGAAATCATCGGCAAGGCAGAAACCACCGGCAACAACCTCGGCATGTCTGAACCGGCCTTGCGACACACCTTGCAAGAACTGGAAGAAGACATCAAAGATGAAACCGGTGCGTCCGTAAAACTGCCGCTTGATCAAGCCAACGCCGAGATCATGTTGGTAACACCATCCGCCGATTTTTACGCCGAACCTCATGTTGATGGCTTAATCGGTTATGCCAAAGTGTTTCATCAGGCAGGCATTGCCTGGACGCTTTCTAGTCATGCCGCTGAAGCCGCTAGTTTCGGCTTGTTTACCGGTTCCCAAAAGCACATGCGCCAACAGGCAGAGCGCATTCGAGAAGCAGCCCTTGAACTCGGTGTTAAGCGGATCGTGTTTGGCGAATGCGGGCACGCCTGGCGAGTCGCCTATAACTTCATGTCTGATTTAGCAGGTTCGTTCGATTTTCTCGATCCGAATTACCCGGTGCCCCAGCACATTTGCGAAGTCACCTATGACTTAATTCAAAACAACCGCTTAACCCTCAACAAAACCGCTAACGACGACAAGGTCATCACCCTGCACGACTCTTGCAATGTCGCCCGCGCCTCAGGCATGGGAAACATTGCCGGCGGTCAGTTCCTGATTCCACGAGAAATTTTGAAGGCCTGTTGTAACCATTACCACGAGATGGCCGAGGACACCATCAAACAGGCAACCTTTTGCTGCGGTGGTGGCGGCGGTCTGCTAACCGATGAATTAGAAGAGATCAGAACCAAAGGCGCCCAACCACGTATGCAAGCGTTCAACGAATTGGTCGAAACACACGGCGTCACACACCTCGTCGCGATCTGCGCCATCTGCAAAAGCCAGTTCAGCAAAGTCATGCCCCACTATGGTTTTGAAATGGATCAAGTGCTGAGCGTGCATCAATTAGTTGGCAGCGCAATAGTGCTCGCGCGCGACGAATAGAACTCAACTTATTGATTGGCCCAAAAGGTTGCTGTAGTCTTCGCGCCCTGTTGCCGAGGGAAGTAGGTTCAAATTGAGCCTGAGTTAA
>CBDTWQ010000650.1:0-1513 GCA_965364115.1 uncultured Gammaproteobacteria bacterium
CTGTGGTCAATTTTGACCCCGGCTGCTGCCAGCACATTGCGATGAGTGATGCCAAATTTGGGCCCAACCGATTCAACCCCCAGTGAGTAAGTCGGCAGACCGCATGCCGCCAGCACCGGTGCAACAAAAGGCGCCATCGGCAAACCACGCAACTGCCCATTGAACGGGTCGGTGATGCAAAGAACCTGATCAGCTTCGCTAGTCGCGGGGATGCAGTGGTCGATAATGGCTTGCATAACGCCTAGATTCTCGTCGTCGGTTTCTCGCTTCATCCGCAGCGCGATCAACGCCACCGCTGCCTGCACCGGATCGGCCGAGCCGCTCAATATGAAGTCCATCGCGGCGCGGGCTTCGTCGAAACTCAGATTCTTGCTGTATTCAGGGCCGGTCGCCACTTTCTGAATACAAAGCTCTAAATCGACCTGTGTTGCCGTAATTTTGTCGTTTGTCTGGTTTTGAGGGTTCATATTGATTTGATTTGGTGAATTGTTCTCACAGACCAAGGGATTGGTTACTTTCTGTGAGTAAAACCCATAGTATCACTTCCATGATTGAAGATTCACACCCCTATGCTCGGCTGACGCCGGATACTGTAATCGATGCCGTTGAAACCACCGGCCGTTTGTCGGATGCGCGCATTCTGGCGTTAAATAGTTATGAAAATCGTGTTTATCAAGTTGGAATTGAGGACGGCGAACCGGTGATCGTTAAGTTCTATCGGCCTGAGCGCTGGAGCACCGAGCAAATCGACGAGGAGCATCGCTTTACTCAACACCTCTATGACGAAGAAATTCCGGTGGTGCCGCCACTGGTGATTTCGCCAGGGCAGCCAGTGCCAACACTGGCTAATCATGCCGGTTTTTGGTTCTCAATTTACCCTCGTCAAGGGGGTCGTGCGCCGGAACTCGACAACCTAGACCATTTGCATCAGCTGGGTAGTTTTATTGGCAGAATTCACGCGGCTGGCGGTAGTTTTCCATTCAAACATCGCAACAGTCTGTCGTTTGATCAAAGCATAGAAAACGTTAATTACTTGCAACAAGCGGAGTTCGTTCCTAAGGATCTTAAGCTGCCCTATGACGCCATCACCGCCGAACTGCTCGACGCGATCAGTCAACGCAGACCCGACGACGCCGCTTATCAACAAATTTCACTGCATGGCGATTGCCACAATGGCAACGTGCTTTGGCGAGACGAGCGGCCGCATTTTGTTGACTTTGATGACGCAATTAGCGGCCCGGCGATTCAAGATTTGTGGATGCTGCTGTCGGGTGACTATCAGAATCAGCAAATTCAGTTTCGCGAAATTCTCGAGGGCTACGAAACTTTTCGAAGTTTCAATCAGCGCGAACTCAAGCTAGTAGAACCCCTGCGAGCGATGCGTGTTTTACATTTCAACGCTTGGCTCGCGCGGCGATGGGACGACCCCGCATTTCCACTCGCTTTTCCTTGGTTTAACACGCCGAGATATTGGGGTGAATATATTTTGGAGCTTAAGGAGTTGCTGAGTGGC
>CBDTWQ010000651.1:0-1512 GCA_965364115.1 uncultured Gammaproteobacteria bacterium
GGCCTATTCCTTTCGATAGGTTCGAGGTCTACCAAGACCATCGAAAAATGATCGCGGTCAATCGGAGGCGGAACCTATAGGTTCGCCGCTAACACCGCTTTTTCAATCGGCATGTCAGAGGTCGCGTACGAAAATGCGGGCAGTGATAGAGCGATTAAGGACATCCATAAAACCAATATAGCGACGCCGTAACCTAGTAACGATTTGCTTCGTAAAGAACTTCTACTTATATTCATAATATTCCCAAGTTACTCAGCTAAGTTAACAGCAGAAAATTAAACCTTATTGACAAGGATCAATTGTTTGCCGGTTAAGCTTATGGGAGTGATGGGTTTTTTAACTGGGTCCTGCATTCAAAATCTTCGAGTACTGAGTTATAAATAGATCCGGTGTATAGGCGCTGCAATGAAACAGCCTGTCGGGTTGATGAGATCGGTAACCGATGAACCTCTGTAAAGGATTACGCGCTCACCACAACTTGCAGCGCCCAGTGGGTGATCTGCGCGAAAGTGCTGATCAAACAGATTAGCGCCAGTGCAGACTAAACTCGGAGATTGCGAACCTGTTTAAATTGATTGGTACTGGTCTAGTTTGTTTTGCAAAAAACGTTTTTCTGCATCATTTTCAGTTAGCCGCAACCCTTGATGCAGATAGTGTCTGGCGCTTTGATGGTCTCCGTTTCGCTGCTGTAGATCGGCCATTGCCAAATACCAGGGTGGGTAATCTTTCGCAATTGCGTTGGATTCAACCTCTTTGAGTAGGTTTAACGCTGCTTCAATTGAAGTGGCGTAAGACATGGCGATTGATTGATTGATGCGTACAACGGGTGACGGATGCATCCTATAAAGTAATTCATACAGCGCGTTGATTTGCGGCCAGTCAGTCTCTTCCCAGCTTTTTGCCTCGGCGTGGATCGCGCTAATCGCTGCTTGCAGCTGATAGCGACCAACCTGCTGCTTGACTAGCGCGTTTTTGATCAGTGCCCTACCTTCATCAATCTTGCAACGATCCCAGGTTTGGCGATCCTGATACTGCAGTGCGGTTATTTTTCCGTCCTTGTCTTGCCGGGCGGAGCGACGCGAATCATGCAATAACATCAAAGCTAGCAACCCCATCACCTCAGCCCGTTGAGGCAGCAGTTTTGAGGTAATTCTAGCCAGCCGTATTGCCTCTTCTGCTAGGTCACCGCGAGTCACCTGGTTACCGAAACTGGCTGAATAACCTTCGTTGAAAATCAGATAAATCACGGATAGCACCGTGTCGAGGCGCTCAGTAAGCACATCACTAGCGGGCACTTCATATGGTATGCCGGCCAATCTGATTTTCTTTTTTGCGCGCACTAGGCGCTGTGCCATCGCCGCAGGTTTATCCAGAAAAGCGCGGGCAATTTCATCGGTGGTAAGCCCCCCGAGAGTGCGCAGTGTCAAAGTGATTTGTGTTTTCTGATCGAGTGCCGGATGACAACAGGTAAAGATCAGTTCCAGCCGTTTATCCAGTATTACTTCGTCTTCG
>CBDTWQ010000652.1:0-1512 GCA_965364115.1 uncultured Gammaproteobacteria bacterium
TCGTGAAAGGGGTTTGCGAGGTCTGATCACCGGTGCCGTCTAAGCCAACCACTAAGCCGTATCCGACCAACTGATTGCTGCGAACGCCTTTAATCGTTGAGAGGTCTTTGATTCGTTCCGCAGCGACGTTTTGCACTATCCCGACGCACACAATCAAACCTATTAGCTTCAACATTTTCATCATTAAACTCCTAAAGCGGAAACCACGGGCTGTCAAACAGTCGCGTCAACCAACCCTTGGTGTTAGCCTCAGCAACGCTGCCACCACCGCCGTAATAAATTTGTGCATTGGCGACTTTACGCGACAAAACCACATTGTCAGTGCCGACATCTTGAGGCCGCACTAAGCCTGAAATTCGAATAAATTCTGACCCTTGATTCAAACCGATTATTTTTTCCCCGCGTATCGCCAAATTACCGTTAGACAGGATGTTGGCCACGGTGACCGTAATCTCACCACTCAAGCTATTGCTTTGTGCGCTATCACCGCTGCCGGCAAAAGTGCGCTCGGCATCGATGCTATTGGAAAACAACAGATTGCCATCGAGAGTGGGACCTGCGGAGCCAAAAGCGATCGCATCTTCGATCGTGATGTCGTTGTCTTTTGAGGTGTTGGTGGCCGCCGATTTCGAAGCATTGGTCGATTCAGACAACCTCACGCTCAAAATATCACCCACCCGAAAGGCCTTATTGTCTTCGAACAGCCGGATCGAACGGCCATCTTGGAAGATAGAGCCATTCCAGTCGGGCTTTATTTCGATTGCGCTCAAATCAACCGGAGCAAACTGAGGGCTGGGCTCGACTAAGATTCGGCCAGAACAACCGCTGCCAACAACAAGCATCGCCAGTGGTATAACAAATCGTTTAATTGATTTCATCATTCGATCTAAGTGTTGTTATTGAGGTATTGCAGCATGCCATCGGCGGTCGAAATCAATTTCGAATTCATTTCATAAGCCCGTTGGGTTTCGATCATGCTCACCATTTCTTCCACTATGTTGACGTTTGACCCTTCCAAAGAGCCCTGTGATAAACGTCCTAAACCCGATGACCCGGGCACACCTTCCTGCGCTGGACCACTGGCAGCAGATTCGATATAGAGATTCTCTCCGATCGGTTGCAGGCCAGTAGGATTGATGAAATTGGATAACTGAATGGTGCCCACGGTAACCGGCGCTGCTTGGGTTGGCAGTCGTATGCTGACCAAGCCATCGGAGCCAATGGTGACCGACTGAGTGTCAGTCGGCAGATTGATGCCAGGCTGCAAGGTGTAGCCGCTAGCGGTCACAACTTGCCCCTGATCTGAAATCATGAAAGTGCCGTCGCGAGAGTAGGTTTGAGAACCATCTGGCATCAATATCGCGAAATAGCCCCGACCGTCGATCGCCACATCCATGCCTTTACCGGTATTCTCGATATTACCTTGAGTATGTATCTTCTCTGTTGCAACCACCCGAGTGCCGGTGCCAAGCATCAATCCTGATGGTAAGCGAGTGTCTTGCGAAGTCGCGC
>CBDTWQ010000653.1:0-1511 GCA_965364115.1 uncultured Gammaproteobacteria bacterium
CTGATTTTCGTCGGCATCGATGTGATCGGAGACTATTTAACCGAAATAAACGTCACCAGCCCGACCGGCATTCGCGAACTTGACCGTGAATTTGGCATCAATATCAGTGCTGACCTGTTCGACTGCATCGAGAAAAAATTATCAATCTGATCAAACTGGGTCGTCTTTGCTGCTGCCTAGTTAGCCTAGTCGCCCTCAATGGCTGTCAACGGCAGGGGCACCTGGTAGAGCATCATTTGCTGAAATTCGGCACGATTATCGAATTGACTCTGATCACCGATGACTTGCAACAAGCAGAATCATTGCTGGTCGAGATTGAGCACCGCTTACAAATCTGGCAGAACCAGTGGAGTGCATGGGAAAACAGTGATTTGACGCGTTTCAACGCAGCACTGTCGAAAGGCGAGAAAGTCGCTATTCCTGACTCTTTACGCGACTTGATCGAAATGAGCCAGCACTACCATCAAACCAGCCAAGCACTCTTCAACCCGGCTCTCGGGAAGCTGATCAGCGCGCGAGGCTTCACCGGCAAAGCGGCCAATCATGAAATTGCCGAGTTGGTCACAGGTGACCTGCCAAACCCGCAACATTTGATTATCGATGGTGAGTTTGCAATCTCACAAAATCCGCACCTGCAGTTTGACTTTGGCGGAATTGCCAAAGGCTACGCGCTGGGATTAATTCGTGACTACCTCGACCTCAACCAAATTGACCATTATTTGGTCAATGCCGGTGGTGACCTAGTGACGTCCGGCAGTCGGTACGGCCGCCCTTGGCGGATCGGAATCCGCAATCCATTTGCCGCTGGCGCGATTGCCAAAATTGAATTGAAAGGGCGCCACAGTCTATTCACGTCGGGCAACTATGAGCGCCAATTCTGGCGCGGCGGCGAACAGTTCCATCACATCATCGACCCGCGCACCGGGCGCTCTTCCTCAGGCCAGAGTTCCGCCACCGTACTTAGCTCTGACCCAGTTCGCGCTGATGTGGCAGCGACCACTCTAATGATCGATGGCAAACACAATCATCAGCTACTGTCGGTTGCGCTCAGGATAAAGGACTATCTAGTGATCGACGAATCCCGCGAAATTATCGTCAGCCAATCGCTTTATCGAAAAATCGAAATATTGACCGCCTGGCCAGTCCAAGTTGTTGACTAAATAGTTCTCGACGCATCTTTATCGGCCCAACTTAATTGGCTGATCTGATTTGGCCCATCCAAATCAAGCCGACTAAAATCCCCCACCTTCTAATTAAATCGCGCCATTAGCAACCGATCACCCGCAATCGATCACCGCAAAAAATCGGCTCAATAGAAAACCACTGCACAGTTTTGCTGGTTATCTCAATCTAATCTTGGCAAAATCTTCCGCCAAGATGCCGCACCCCAATCAACCAACCATCTCAGCCAGTGATCGCCTCGGCTTCACCTTGTTCCTCGCAGGTGCCGTGCACGCTATCGTGATTTTTGGAATTGGCTTTAAACCGGTCAGCGAAACCGACGCGAGCCC
>CBDTWQ010000654.1:0-1511 GCA_965364115.1 uncultured Gammaproteobacteria bacterium
CGACTGCGTGGCGCCTGCGATTGCAATCGATCAGGCCGAATAAACACAGAATTTTGATTGTTCAATTTCACCCGGCACAGCTCTCCGTCGGTGACTAAGCTGCTGACTTGATCAACAATCGAATCTCTCAGCTTTTTGCCTTTGCGCAGATAACTGAATGACTTCAAGCCCACACAGCCGTGGGCACGCAAATTAGTGGTGATCAAATAATTCGCGAACTCGTCTATTTCTGGGTAACGCGTATCTACCCCATTGGGCAACACACGCTCTGGCAGGTCGTAAAGCTTTTCGAAGCCGTCGCGCCGGCTGACCATCAACTCACCCTGCATGAACAGTTGTTCGAGCGCTTGCTTGGATGGTTTCCAGTCCCACCAGCCCTGCGATTTCACTGGATTAGCTTCAAAATCGCGCGCGCGCATCGGCCCTTCGGCTTCGATTCGAGTTAGAACAGTCGACATCAACTGACGATCCGATTGGGCAAACCAGTTTCGTTCACCATTCGCCTGTGCCATCCGTGGGAGTGAAAAACGGAAGTCTCGCATCGGCAGCCATGCCGCTGCATGGGCCCAATACTCAAAAACTTTTCGCTCGCCCACGAGTTGCTGCAAAAACTGGGCTTGATAGTTAGAAACTCTAGTTCTGAGCACATGGTGATGGGCGCGCTCGACCACAGAAATGGTGTCGATTTGCAGGTAACCCAAATGCTCAATGGCACGCAATGTGCCTTGTTTACCACGACCAAAGCTATTGTTTTTCAACAAACCTTGCTGAGCTAGCGCGATACGCCGAAGCTTTCCCTGATTTGACTCGATCGATCGAAGAGGCTCGGTCATGAAACTAACGGAGGTGATCGTTTAATTCAAACAAACTCGATACGCGCAAATCGGTCAGCTCTGGCCAGTTTTGTTCACCGTTTAGATCGATGTGAACCGTTGATACGCCCGCATTTTTGCCGGCTTCGAGATCAAACAGGTAGTCACCAACCATCACCGCATCGCTCGGCTTAGCCTGCCAAATTTCGAGTAATTGATTGATTCCGGCAGGCGACGGCTTCGGCGAACAGGCGTCACGGTCAAACAAATGTTCTGCAACAAAAAAATGGTCAATCGCGCAGGCCTTTAGAGTTTGATGAACCACCGGCATCACATTACGGGTTAGTATCGCCAAATGTCGACCCTCATCATGCAATCGCTGTAATAAGTCAGCTGCGCCGGGCATCACCGTGGATTTCATCGCGTAGAAAGATTCAAGCTCATTTAATGTTGCCCATAGCGGCGCTGCTTCAGCTGCGGGCATTGCGTTAAGCGCTTCGAGTATGGGTGTTTCAAGCGACAAACCGAGTTCGCGACGAATGTGATCAAAATCATGCGCACTGATGGTGAGTGTCCCATCCATGTCAAATATCCAATGGCGTCGATCTTTAAGAGGTTTGGTTTCGGGCATACTTTGCGATAATTGTCTTTGGTGAACGGTCAGAATTCGTTGTAGTATCGCAGGTCAACAGAACGGCT
>CBDTWQ010000655.1:0-1510 GCA_965364115.1 uncultured Gammaproteobacteria bacterium
TGTCGGCATAGGATGGGTCGAGCGCATGCTCGGCATCGACAAAGGCGGCAGCGCCACCCGCTTTTTGACACTCGGCAACAACCTGCAGCGCGAGTGTGGTCTTGCCCGACGACTCGGGGCCATAAATTTCGACCACGCGACCTCTCGGCAACCCGCCAATGCCCAAGGCCACGTCTATTGAGAGTGAGCCGGTTGAAATCACGCCCATCTCAGTGTCGACGCTTGGATCACCAAGACGCATCACTGAGCCCTTGCCAAATTGCTTTTCGATTTGACCTAATGCGGCGTCGAGCGCCTTTTGCTTGTTCTTGTCCATCAGTACCTACCCTATATATTGTGGTTTTTAGAATTATCACATAGTCCAAAGAGAACATAAAGAGAACTTTTCTGCATCACTCATTTTGTTCAATTAAAACCCGATTGATCTATTCATCGATCATAACGCACCGATAGCTCATAACATGAGCCACTATATTTTAATTTTGAAAAAAGAATTTGAACGATTCATTCACGATCTATTTTGACGTCGGATCGATCGACTATTTCAGCTGGGCTACTTCAAACACGCCCCGCAGGATCGCGCGATTATTGATTCAGAATCAGCTGCGATAAAGCTTCGATTGCGGCCCGTGAACTTGCCTCACGCACCGCTTCTCGATCGCCAAGAAAATTAAAAAGCAGCGCGCTCGATTGTTGAGATGACGCCACCGCTACCCAGACAGTGCCCACCGGTTTCGCATCGCTGCCACCACCTGGGCCAGCCACCCCGGTCACCGCGACCGCATAGTCGGCTTGGCTGTGCGACAAGGCGCCGCTCGCCATCGCCAGCGCGACCGCCTCACTGACCGCACCCTGCTGCTGAATCAATCCAGCCGACACTGCAAGCATTTCATGTTTGGCCTCATTACTATAAGTCACGAAGCCCCGTTCGAACCAAACTGAACTGCCGGCAAGATCGGTAAAGATTTTCGCAATCAAACCACCGGTGCAAGACTCAGCCGCACAAACTCGTTCATTCCTTCGCAGCAGCATAGCAGCGAGTTGCTCAACCAAGTCGTGGGGGGTCTTAGACATCGCTCTATTATAACGCAGACCCACGCCTGTTGAAGCAGACTTGCGATGATATACTCGCATTAAAATTAAACGGCTATCAACAGGTTATATATGACAGACTCGGGCGACGACTCCCAATCTAAAACCGGTTCGATTTCAAACTTGGCAGCTGCGATCGTTTGTTTGATCGGCCCTGAATTAAACCTGCCGAGGTTGAGTGAATAATGGACAACAAAGAAACGTTTCTTGGCTAAAGGCACCTCACTCCCAGCCGGCCGACTGCAGCTTTATTTTGCTCGAAATCTGCCGCTAAATGCGATTGAAAAGACCGCAACTCTAGCGTCTTTCAGTGATTCGCAATCTAATCGATTGCAGAAGATTAAAAATCAACGGCGACGAGAGGAGTTTTTAACCAGCCGGCATTTCATGCGAGCCGCATTAGACCAACTATTGGGCG
>CBDTWQ010000656.1:0-1506 GCA_965364115.1 uncultured Gammaproteobacteria bacterium
TATGGCCAGTAATCCAGTCGCTTGGTTTGAAATATATGTTGATGATATGGCTCGCGCTAAACAATTTTATGAAACGGTTTTCCAAGTTACTTTGGAGTTCCTGAATGACCCAACGGGTTCGGGCGTCGAGATGTTTTTCTTCCCATCCAATATGGAGCAATACGGGGCCACTGGCGCGCTGGTGAAAATGGCCGAAGTTAGCGCGGGAGGCGGTGGCACCATGGTCTATTTTGAATGTCACGATTGTGCCGTTGAGTCAGCACGAGTCGAGGCCGCCGGCGGTAGCATGGAAATGGAAAAAGTCGCGATCGGTAAATTTGGTTTTTGCTCGATTGCGGTTGATTCTGAAGGCAATCGTATCGGCTTGCACTCAGAACAATAGGCGCTGACTAGGCTGATTTAGAAGACGCAATGGTAAACCACGGGGTCTAATCAGTGAGTGAAAGCCACCGTGGTTTGGCTGCGGATTCATAGGGTCAGCGTAAAACAGGTTCGACTAGCACTCCCCAGTGACTATTCAAAATCAGCCGTCGATTGAGCCGCATTTTTCGCCGCCAAAAGTGAATCTGGGCGATACTGATTGATGAGACTAAATGCTGAAGGTTTCGCCGCCTGTTCGAACTGACCTTTATGGTGCACCACAAATGCCAAATGACCGGTTTAAGGCGAGTGGTTGGTCTCGAAGGGCTGCACCGCTTGGCGATTATTTGCGAACAACCGCTGTTAAACTCCTGATTGCAGCTTAGTTAAACTGTGATCTGATCTAGGTGTTCAGCCTAAAAATCACTTAAACCAGCAAGGTCGACTTGCAAAATAGTTAAACTAACGGAATAATCGGCTTAATAACCAATTGTGGGTAGCCGAAAGCATGCGCGGATCACAATTGGGCTAAAGCCGAAATAGTCCATCACCAAATAGGTCTCGGTTGCACACACGATGTTTTATTGACGAAGACTGTTGTTTATGACTTTCTTGCGATAGGTCTCGCTTCGTTGATATTGGAAATACTAGAGTCCGATTAATAGCTTCGGCTTAGCATCGGGATGCAATAGGGAATTGGTATTCAGTGGCAACGAAAAAGACCTGGTTTATCCCTCTCCCGCAACTGTGCTGGTTGCATCGTCAAATCTTTAGTATTTCAAAAGTTGCCTGACCATTGGTCGGGCGCCTCGATAGCGGGTCACCGCTTTCCGTCAGTTGGGCAACGGTATTGCCCGATTAAAATTTAGGAATAGATTATGAGCACATGGTGGGAGTTACTCACAGGTGAAGCGAACGAAGATAAATTGCTTTATGGCAGCCGCGATAACGACAATATCAGCACGGGTTCGGGCGATGATCGAGTCTATGGCGGTCATGGTGATGACCTCATTGACACTGGTGATGGTAATGACCAAGTCTACGGAGGGCATGGAGATGACACGATCAATGCCGGGCCAGGGGATGACCTAGCTTATGGCGGCCACGGTGATGATACGATCAATGGCGGAGAGGGGAACGACCGAG
>CBDTWQ010000657.1:0-1505 GCA_965364115.1 uncultured Gammaproteobacteria bacterium
AAACGCTTCTCGTAACGCCTGCCGATCGCAAGCTTTGATCGCACGCAAATAGACGGCCTGCCCGTTCGGCAGGATCGCCCTGGTGGCGTACGAAGTATCTCTAGCTGGCTTCACCGGAGCTTAACCCTCTATTTCGATAGTCATCGAGACAAGTTCAACACAAGGAGGCACTATTATGACGCGCGACGGTCAGCTTGCTCTGAATCGGATTTGCACCCATCTACCCTGCACCGTCGATAGACACCAAGGGCGATAACCCTGTCGTGATGGGCGTTCAGCAATGCGCTCACCCATAATCTCAATCGACCGCCACCGCTAGATCGCAAGCGCCACGCATTTACTGTTTGCACCGGATTTGCGCAATCGTCAAAATAGGCTTCGCCATTGGCGCTAAATTTAATATTTGAATCAAGATTGTTTTTCATATTTCACCTGCTCTTTGTTTGCTCTTTAAAATTTTCGCGAGTTGATAACGGATCGAATGTTTGTATTCGTTAAGCTTGGATTTCGAAAAGTAAATATAGAACCTTTGCTAAATGGCGGCGTTATCCCAGCTCACCTGAACTGTTTTATGATTCGCCAGATGTTGATAATAATAGAAGGTCGCAAGCGCTTAACAAACGAGTAATTATTAACCACCAAGTAAGCAACGGTTAACCGAAATCTGATGATCAAGAGCCTCCCGTTTGGCGCGCTCCGAGTATTCGAAAGTGCAGCCCGGCATTTAAGCTTCAAGCTCGCAGCCGAAGAACTTTTTACTACCCCAGCTGCAGTTAGCCAGCAGATAAAAACACTTGAGCACCAACTTGGCGTGAAATTGTTTAACCGCCACAATCGTGACCTGTCGCTGACAGATGAGGCAAAGCATGGAATGCTCACGCCGACCCAAGGCTTTGACAACCTAATTCATACGGTCGATCTTATTCGAGGCGCCGATCAGGAATCTGAGTTCGCAATCTGGATAGCACCTTCATTTGTCTCCGGGTGCATCCAGCAAATGCACTACTTCCGTTAGGGCAGCGGGACAATACAAGCCGGTCTTTGCCGACCAATAGTGCTAAGATATAGCCAAAGAAGGCGGGGCAACTAAAATCTACCGCCTCATTTCTAGTCGGATAAAAAAAAATTGAGCTTTTGTTTAAAACAAGCGAGCTCGGGCTGTTAGGAGAAAATCGTGCTGCGTCATCCTTTGAATGACAGTCAACCGCAAACCCAGAGAACCTGCAATTTAGTTTTCGCATTGATAGTCGGATTTGCTGTGTTATCGCTTTTTGTAACACCAACTGTGACATTAGCCGCAGAAAGGGAGGCCGGTGATCTGAAGAATGCTTACCTTCGGGTATTAACTGGATCTTCCAGGCTGAATTTAGATGGTGGAAGCATTGAAGATAACAAGCAACTATTAGTTCGACTCGAACTGGGTTATCACCTAACTGATCAGTTTAGGCTAGAGCTCGGACGAAGCCAAAGCATGGACTTTTTGTCAGAGTTGTTTGGCACAGAAT